>CAZXJV010000114.1:0-7709 GCA_964641135.1 uncultured Treponema sp.
TGTTGTCACTGGTTCCTGAAAAATGGATATGGCGGCAGAGTCAGTATGTTGGGGTGAAAAAAAAGCCAAGAGCCAATACAGCCAGGATCGGCCCGATGGAGGCGATGCCGGTAAAACCAAAGCTGTCGCGTTCAGCTGCCCGGTCACTTCGTACTCCGGCTACACCCACACCGAGGGCAATAATAAACAGAACAGCCATCGGCCCTGTTGTTGCTCCGCCGGCATCGAAGGCAACTGCAAGAAATTCGGGATTGGTAAGTGCTGCTGCAGAAAAGATCAGGGCATAACCAACGAAGATTATAAGGCGGTAAGAGATCTGGAACACAGTTCTTGCCAGGGCAATGGCCAGAAAAACACCTACACCTATGGCAACGAAAATCACAAGCCGGGTAGAATCAAATGAGGATGAAATACTCTCTGCCTGTGTTCCCAGAACAAGCAAGGCCGGCTCTGCAAGAGTGATGAGGAGCCCGAAAATCAGTCCAGACACAAGGATCAAAGGGAGTCTTCTTGTACGGGTGATTGCAGCTCAAAGAAAGGATCCTGCAGGCATGATGCCCAGCTCGGCGCCGGTTAAAAACAGGGCAAGACCGCTTGTAACAAGAAAAGCGCTTACCAGAAATGCCGCAATATCCTGAACGGAAGAATCCAGGAGCAGCCATTGCAGCAACACAACACACAAGGCAATGGGCGCAATCGCGATGGCTGAATCTTTAAACTTGTGGGAAATGTTCATCAGAGATCATGCTACCATGTCTTGACAGAAAGAACAAGTTTTTGGCATTATTCCGCATGGATACACGTACAATCTTTTCTAATATTTCCCCCATCGATCATCGTTATTCTCTGTCGGAAGCCGAAGTTTTTCAGAAACTGAGTGCTCATATTTCTGAAGAGGCTGCAATAGTCTCCTGTACCAGGGCTGAAATGGCTTTGGTGAAGGCTCATCTGGCTGTTCGCGGAGCCCTTGATGCCGACCTTGAAAAAAAACTTGATACCATATCCCGCACCATTGACCCATCCGCTGTTTACAAGGAAGAAGAGATCACCCGCCACAATATCCGGGCGCTTGTAAATGTTCTAAAAACTCTTGTTCCTGCCGAAATAGCGCCGCTGGTTCATCTTGGTGCGACCAGTGTTGATATTCTTGATACCGCCCTTTCAATACGCATTCGTGATTGTGTTCGGGAGGTTATTCTTCCGCTGCTCCGTGAACTGGAGAATCTGTTATGTGATATAGCCCGCCGTGAAGCTTCAACTCCCCAGGTTGGCCGTACTCACGGTCAGCATGCCGTACCGATAACGTTCGGTTTTGCAGTTGCAGAATATGTCAGCAGATTGGGAAAATCGATTTTAGAGATAGAGAAACGCTCCGGCGAATTGCGCGGAAAACTGGCAGGTGCAGTCGGCGCTTATAATGCGACCAGCATGATCGTAAGAGATCCGGAAGATCTTGAAAAACGCTATCTGGCGTATTTGGGTCTTGAACCTTCCGAACATTCTACCCAGCTTGTGGAGCCTGAATATCTGCTGCGGCTGCTTCTGGAGCTGAATGTTGCTTTTGGAATAATTGCCAATCTGGCGGATGATCTGCGAAACCTGCAGCGGTCGGAGATCGGAGAGGTATTCGAGTATTTCGGTGCAGGACAGGTAGGTTCTTCAACCATGCCGCAGAAACGGAATCCCTGGAACTCGGAGCACGTAAAAAGCCTGTGGAAAGCCTTTGCTCCGCGGGTTATGACCTTTTTCATGGATCAGATTTCTGAACATCAGAGGGATCTTACCAACTCTGCCAGTCAGCGTTTTGCTGCCGATTATCTTGCCGGCTTTACATTTGCCGTAGCCCGCATGAAGAATGTTGTAGCGGGAGTACAGGCCGACAAGGAAGGTATGGCCCGCAATCTTTCCGAAGCAGGCGGTAAGGTAAAAGGCGGTGTGCTTGCCGAGCCTGCGTATATTCTTCTGGCGGAATCCGGTATTTCGGATGCACATGAGGTGATCCGTACTATTACTCTTGATGCAGAAAAGAACAGCATCAGTTTTTATGATGCGCTTAAACGGCAGGATGAAGCTTTCAAACGAATTACCGCACAACTTGAAACACTCGGAGTATCGGAACCCGAGCAGTTCTTCGCCAATCCTGAACGATATCGGGGCCTTGCATGCGAAAAGGCCCGAAACCTTGCTGACAAGTATCAGGCCTTAATGAAAAAGTAATCATGTGATCACAAATGGGAGGAAGAATATGTTCGAGATGAAGGAAACCCTGTCGTATGACGATGTGCTGCTCGTTCCCGGTTATTCAGAGGTGCTTCCACGCGAAACAGATGTCAGCACCCGCCTTGCAGGAAATGTACGCTTAAATGTTCCTGTTATATCAGCTGCAATGGATACAGTAACTGAAGAAAAAATGGCTGTTGCCCTGGCCCTGGAAGGAGCAGCCGGAGTAATACACAGAAATCTTTCTCCGCAGAATCAGGCCGAACAGGTTTCCAATGCAAAAAGATATCTGAACTGGATTATCGAATCTCCTGTAACTGTTGAAGACGACCGAACGATCGGTGACGTAAAACAGATCATGCACCGGTATAATGTTTCTGGATTACCTGTTATTACGGGAGCGGGAAAACTGGTCGGTATTATTACCGGAAGGGATTTACGTTTCTGCCGCGACGACAGTCTTCTTGTCCGTGATGTTATGACCAAGGAAATGGTTGTTACCGAGGGTAAACCGTCAGTGGATGATGCCCGGCGGAAATTCGACAAGCATCGTATCGAAAAACTGCCGGTAATCGATACGGATGGCCGCCTTACAGGATTGATCACTGTTAAAGATATGGAAAAACAGGAAATGTTTCCTTCTGCTGCCCGTGATGCCAAGGGTCGTTTGATTGTTGGCGCCGCGGTCAGCAATAATGACTGGCAGGTGCGGCTTCCCCTGTTAACAGAAGCGAAAGTGGACTTTGTTGTTCTTGATACTGCCCACGGTGATTCTCGGGGCGTTCTGGATGCTGTGCGCGGTATAAAGAAACAGTATCCTGATTTGCCTGTGATCGGAGGGAATGTTGCAACTGCTGAGGGAACACGGCATCTGATTGAAGCTGGTGCCGATGCTGTTAAAGTTGGAGTAGGGCCGGGTTCGATCTGTACAACCCGAATCGTATCCGGTGTCGGTGCGGCCCAGTTTTCAGCCGTTGTGGAATGTGCTGAAGAAGCCGCAAAGTCGGATATTCCGGTAATTGCGGACGGTGGTGTAAAATTCTCGGGGGATATTTCAAAGGCGATCGGTGCTGGCGCAAGTACTGTCATGATCGGCAATCTGTTTGCAGGATTGAAAGAGTCTCCCGGGCGAGAAATTATTTATGATGGTCGTATCTACAAGGAATACCGCGGCATGGGTTCTCTTGGCGCAATAAAAGACGGATCCGGTGATCGTTATGGAATCTCGAAGGATGAAAGCCCGGTTCCCGAGGGAATTGAAGGCCGTGTTCCGTACAAGGGTGAGCTGAAAAGCTTTTTGCATCAGCTTGTTTCCGGTTTACGAAAAGGGATGGGATACTGCGGCTGCCGTTCGATTGAGGAATTGAAGAACTACCGGAAATTTGTTAGGATCACCGCATCGGGACTTCGTGAAAGCCACGCCCATGACGTGACGATCACTCAAGAGGCTCCCAACTATTCCCGCCACTAATCGTGGCAGCCAAAGTAGGTAGACATGAACGTAGTTGTTATCGGTGCCCAATGGGGTGATGAGGGAAAAGGCAAGATAGTTGACTATCTGGCCGATGAATCCCAGTTGATCGTCCGTTTTTCTGGCGGTGCCAATGCCGGGCATACAATTGTGCATAACGGAATCCAGTATGCTCTGCACCTGGTACCTTCGGGCATTCTGCATCAAAACAACACAGTATATCTGGGCGCCGGTATGGTTATCGATCCTGAAGCACTTTTTAGGGAACTTGCCATGCTCAAGGAACAGGGTATTAACTGGGAAGACAGGGTTTTTATTTCCGATCGTGCACACCTGGTTCTGCCCCGTTACCGTGAACTTGATAAAAAACGCGATGCTGACCGCAAACGTCCGATTGGTACTACCGGGCGCGGCATCGGAACCACGTATGCCATGAAAAGCGAACGTGATGGTATCCGTCTTGCAGATCTGAACTGGAAAGAAAAGTGGAACGATCTGGAAGAAGAAGACCGTGCTTTTTTATCCCCGTATGTAGATCGTCTTGTTGCAATGAAGGTAGACCTCACAACTGAACTGTGGAAGGCCCGGGGCAAGAGAATCCTTTTCGAAGGCGCACAAGGGGCATTACTGGATCTGGATCTGGGTACTTATCCTTATGTGTCTTCCGGTTTCTCTTCATCAGCAGGCGCTGCCATCGGTGGCTGCCTTGGACCGCGCTCGATTGACAAGGTGCTGGGAGTTTTTAAGGCATATTCCACCCGTGTCGGAAATGGACCGATGCCGACCGAGTTTGATGCAAACAGTCAAAGCGAACTGTACACCTATGTACGGGAAACAGGACGCGAATATGGAGTAACAACCGGACGACCCCGTCGCTGCGGATATCTTGATCTGGTTGCTTTACGCTATGCCTGCCGTTCAAACTCTATAGATTCACTGGTTTTAACTCATCTTGACGTCTATGATACTCTGGATGATATCGAAGCCTGTGTTGCCTATACCATTAACGGGCGTGTTGTCGAGGACTTTCCTGCATCAATTGAAGATCTTAATGCAGCTATACCTGTACTCAAGCATTTTACCGGCTGGAAAACCTCATTGAAAGAATGCCGTTCATACGATGCCCTGCCGGCAGAGGCAAAGGCCTATGTAGACTTTATTGAGCAGTATACCGGAACAAAGATAGGTATTATTTCAGTCGGTTATGAGCGTAAAGATACGTTTATAAGAGAGTCTGTCTGGACTTGACCAGGCCCTATTTTCAAAGATATACGGGACTAAACGGTAATTATTACCGTATAGTCCCTTTTTATTTGCCTTATGCCGACAAAAAACGTACAATTGTCATAGGCACGCAACTTTATTATCGGCGAAGTGTCGAACTGTTAACGGCTGTTGTGCGTCAAGGAGTTATCATGCAGAGTATTACTGATCTTGGGACTTATACATTTTCCTCATTGCTGAAGAATTCAGTTTCAAAATTTTCTGATCGACCCGCATTCGGGTATGTCGGGCAAAAAATGATTACTTATCGTGAATTCGGGATGAGAGTCAGCGAGATTCGCGATCTTTTATATGCTGTAGGTGTTGATTCGGGCGACAGGGTTGCAATTTATAGTCCAAGTTCGCCATATTGGGGTGCCTGTTATTTTGCTATTGTTACAATGGGTGCTATTGCTGTTCCCCTTTTACCTGATTTTAGTTCTAAAGAGGTTGATACCTGTCTTAAGCATTCAACTACCAGGGTTGTTCTTGCAGCAGAAAAACTTGTCGAGCGGCTTCCGCTGACACAGGACGGCGGTCTTGAGGTTGTAATACGGATTGAGGACTTGCTTGTTTTACATGGCAACAAACCGAGATCGGGTCAGCCTCCTCTTCCGGAGATTTCCGAAAATGATACCGCCAGTATCATTTATACCTCCGGGACAACAGGGCGTTCCAAGGGTGTGGAACTGAGTCATAAAAATTTGATCTGGAATGCAATAGGCGGGCAGTTCTTTCAGCGCATTAACAAATTCGATGTCGGGCTTTCAATCCTGCCGATGTCCCATGTATATGAATTCACCATCGGGTTTTTAATGTTCTTTTTGAACGGTGCAAGCGTCCGCTATCTGGAAAAACCTCCCACAGTGACTACTCTGCTGCCTGCACTCAAGACGGTTCGTCCTACATTAATTCTCAGTGTGCCTATCATCATGGAAAAAATATACAAAAACAAGATAGTTCCGACATTTACCAAAAAAGAATCGCTAAAGAAATTATATTCAAAACCGTTTTTCAGAAAGATTCTGCACAGGCTGGCCGGCAAATCCCTGAAAAAAACCTTTGGCGGACGTCTTAAATTTTTTGGAATCGGCGGCGCCCGGGTAGATCCGGTTGTAGAACAATTCATGAAAGAAGCCCGGTTCCCGTATGCAATAGGATACGGATTGACCGAGACTGCCCCGCTGTTGGCCGGATCGGGTCCCCGTGTTACCAAACCGGGAGAGATTGGACCGGTTATGCCCGGTGTAACACTGAAACTCCTTGATCCTGATCCGGTGACCGGCATTGGTGAGGTGCTTGCCAAGGGGCCGAACGTTATGAAGGGATACTATCGGGATCCTGAACTGACAGCTTCCGTCTTTACTGATGATGGCTGGTTTCGTACCGGTGACCTTGGCTCTATGGATGCAACCGGAAGGCTAGCCTTGAAGGGACGTTCAAAGAACATGATTCTTGGTTCATCAGGAGAGAACATTTATCCTGAGGATATTGAATTTGTACTGAATCAGCATCCTCTTGTTCTTGAATCCCTCGTTGTTGAAGGAGAGAATTCTTCACTTGTAGCCCTGGTTCAGGTTGATGAAGAGAAACTGGCTGCAGAAGCCCGTAAACGCCTGGAAGAGGAAGGGAAACTGCAGCCACAGTCGATGACGGCTGTGGTAGGTGAGGCTGTAAGCGGCATGGGTGAAGCGGTCAGCGGGGCCGTAAGTGACTTTTCGCAAATGCTTGCCTATAAACGGGAACAAGTTCTCAATGAGATACGATTTTTCGTTAATGGTAACGTTAACAAAATTTCCCGTATCGACAGGGTTGAATCTGTTCCCCAGTTTGAAAAAACTGCAAGCCAGAAGATCAAAAGATATCTCTATTCCCTGAAGAAAACACTGCAGGGTGATCATCATGGCGGGGAGCCACATCAGGGTTAACAGGCTGCTGACAAAGACTCGATTGCCTTTGTCATCAGCCGGCTAATCATTTTCAGAAATTTATACCAAGTGCGAATACCGGATACAGGCGGGCGTCACCGCCTGCAATAGTAATGCTTTCTGTACGGGTGCCGTAGGTAAAAGCCTTGTCATTGCGTCCGGAGATATTCAGGTCAAGCCCTGCCATAGCAACTACACCCAGATTCTTGGAAAGATGCAGGTTCAGTACAACACGTGCAGATGGAACCATGAGGGCAAAGAGATATTCGTCATACGCGTCGGCCAAATCCTGTTTGTCCACACCTTCGGGTTGTTCCTCTTTAAGTTCCTTGATCCGGTTATCAAGAGCCCTCATCTGCGAATGATCCAGATAGTGCTTTGCAAGTATTTCAAAATCAAGGGACAGCTTGTTGTTCGTAAGCAAACGTGTTCCAAGGCCGAAGCTTGATATACCGTAATCAATACTGTCAGTTATCTGGCAGCCGATTGACCAGAGTGTGTACAGCCATCGTGTTCCGCCGCGGTACTGGGCATGAAGTGCTCCTTCTGTATCAAAATAGAAGCCGGGATCCATGATTCCGTCGCCGATAAAATTCAGAAGTCCGATAGCGACACCTGTATTGCTTGCGGCGATATTTACAATACCGATCTGTGCCCCGTTGATGGTACGGCCTATATTGATAAAGCCCGAACCCTGGATGCCGTCAAGCCGGTCTGCAATATTGATGAAGCCTGAGCCCTGGATGCCGACAGAAGACCCTCCTGCCATGGCTATAAAGCCCGAGCCCTGTATGCCGGTAAAACCGCCGAAAGCAGCGACACCGAAG
>CAZXJV010000115.1:0-7646 GCA_964641135.1 uncultured Treponema sp.
AGGACATCGGGTTTTCATCCCGACAACAGGGGTTCAATTCCCCTAGGAGATGGATCTCACAACGAGATACATGGTAAGGACTGACCGTCCTTACCTTTTTTTTTGTTCGGACACCTGTATGCAAACTGATTTTCTTGGTGTCCCTGACCAACAGGATCACTCATGGTTGATATCCGGGAACTGTTTACTGAAAACACACTGCGTCTGATGCGTACAGAGATTGCCGACACCGGTGGCAATGAAGTTTTTTTTATTGGCAGGTTTGACAGTTCCGGGATGATTGGCTCCCTTGTTCCTGCGGCCAGGGGCAACAGATATGCTGTTCCTGCACCGCCTTCTGCCGCGGACCGGGCAGATATCCTGGTACATAATCATCCGTCAGGAACTCTGGAACCGAGCGATGCCGATCTTTCAATCGCGGCCAGATACAGCGAACAGGGTACAGGTTTTTGTATAATTGATAACGACTGCCGCAGTGTGTATGTGGTTGTAGAACCCTTTCTGGCACCAACAGAACGCCCTATAGATCCCGATGAAATCTCATCCCTTTTAGGACCTGAAGGACCTTTTGCCCGTGACTTTTCCGCTTACGAAACACGTCCTTCACAGCTTGAATTGTGTGCAGCTATAAGCCGGGTGTTTAATACCGGTTCTGTAGGTGTTTTTGAAGCAGGTACCGGAGTCGGAAAGAGTTTTGCATATCTTCTTCCTGCATTGCGCTGGGCTGTACAAAATCGTGACCGGGTAATTATTTCTACCGGTACAATCAATCTTCAGCAGCAGTTGGCTGATAAGGATATTCCTCGGGCGATATCGCTTACAGGTGAAGATATTTCGTTTATCATGCTCAAAGGCAGGCAGAATTATCTGTGCCGCAGACGGCTTGCCGACGCGCTTATGGAACAGGATCTTTTTTCTGATGAAAAAAAAGATGTAAAAGCTATTGCAGACTGGGCGGATGTTACCCGTGACGGAAGCCGTTCCGACTTGACCTTTGTACCCGCAGATGGGGTATGGAGCCGGGTATGCTCTGAATCAGATGCCTGCATGGGCATGCGCTGTGCCTTTCATGAAACCTGTTTTGTTATGCAGATACGAAAGGCTGCAGCAGGCGCTTCTGTCCTGGTTGTAAATCATCATTTATTATTTTCCGATCTAGAGATCAGAATGGCGGGCCTGGGCTATGAAGATACTGCTGTCCTGCCTCCGTTCAGAAACATAATTTTTGATGAAGCACACGGCATGGAAGCCGCCGCAACCAGTTTTTTTTCTGAAACCATTACCAGATATAAAATTCAAAAGCAAATTTCAGTATTGTACCGGGTTAAAAAGGGCAGTGTAGCAGGTCATCTGCTTCCATTGACCCGCATGTCCCGGTCTGATACCGGCTATTCCACTGCGGTCGCCCAAGCCCAGGAAATTAGAACTGCCTATTCTACCCTTGAAGATATCGCACTGGAGCTCATTCCTGCCGGTTCGTCCTGGCGGCTGACTGATTCAACCGCAGGGTCAGCAGGACCGCTTCTCGTCCATATGGCCGAAATTCGAAGGCTGATTGCAGCCTTTACCGGTACAGTCAGGTCTATTATTGACGGAATTGATGAGGGCGAACAGAACGATCCTGTTGTCTGGGAAGCAAAGTTTGCCCTGCGCCGTCTGGAATTTGCCGGCAGCCTTGCACAGCATTTTTGTGAATGGCAGGAACGCCGTGAGTCTGTGTATTGGCTGGAACGGGTTCCTTTGTCGTCACATGCCCGCTCGGGGCAAGACGGTGATCGTGCATGGTATCCCCGTTTTACCGAAACACCCCTTTCTGTAGCATCCATGATGAATAGCGGTGTTTTTGAACCGCTTCGTACTGTTGTGTGTACTTCGGCAACCTTACGAACCGGTGACAGCTTTCAGTGGTGGCTTACCCGGACCGGAGCGGCCCTGTGTGAAGAAGACCGGCTATGTACCGGGATATATGACTCTCCCTTCCCCTACAAACGGTGCGCCCTTCTTGCTATTCCATCAGAAGGACCTCTTCCTGATGAAGACGGGTTTCAGGACTGGGTGCAAAGATCCCTTGTCGATCTGCTGGCGGCTTCTGCCGGTCACAGTCTTGTATTGTTTACATCATATGAATCGCTGCGCTCTGCCTGTGCCTATATCCGGTCAACTCTCGGCCCGAGCGGAATGACTATTCTGCGACAGGGAGAGGATGACAGGGCACGTCTTCTTGAACAGTTCAAGAAGGATGAATCCAGTGTTCTTTTTGCCACTGATTCGTTCTGGGAAGGTATTGACGCTCCCGGAGATACCCTGTTGCAGGTAATTCTTGTTAAACTGCCATTCCGTGTTCCCAATGACCCCGTTTTCGCAGCCCGATCCGAAGCTGTCGAAAAAAAGGGCGGTAATGCTTTTATGGATTTAAGTTTGCCTGAAGCGGTAATAAAATTCCGTCAGGGTTTTGGACGTTTGATTCGCAGTAAAACTGATCGGGGTGTAGTGACGGTTCTGGACAGACGGATTGCTGTCAAACGATATGGACGAATGTTTGTTTCCAGTATTCCGGAAGTTTCTACCTGCGTAGCCCCTGTACGCGAGCTTGCTGAACGTATTGAAACCTTTTTGTACCCGTAATACTGTGTACCTGGTGTATACCACTTGGAGGAATGAATGGCATCTGTAATCATGATGTTGGCGATCGGCGGAGCATTATCCTGGATCGGATTAGTAAACAGGGTTGCATATACAATAAACCGCTCCTGGAATTTCAGGGTAAACCGGATAATCACCAGGCAGTATTCCCGGCGTATATTTTCCATACTTTCAACATATATGAATTTCAGATACGCGGGCGAGCCGGCATCCCTCGCACAGTTGCCCGAGCGATATCTGGTATTGTCAAACCATCAAAGTCTTCTCGATATTCCCCTCCTGATGTGTTTTCTGGGAGCAGAGCGGCTGCGTTTTATTGCCAAGGCGGAATTAGGCAAACATGTACCGGTGGTGTCTCTTGTGCTGCGCAGCGATGGTCACTGCCTGGTGTCCCGTACTGGCAGCCCGTCCATTATAATGAAGACGATTGACCGATTTGCCGAGCGCTGCGTGTCAAAGAACTGGATTCCGGTAATTTTTCCGGAAGGAACTCGCTCCCGCGACGGGTCCCTTGGGCCTTTTCATGCAGCCGGTTTTCGGCGGTTTGTGGACAGGGCACCCATGCCGGTAGCAGTTGTTGCCATTGATGGCGGGTGGCGTACCGCATCGCTCAGGGGAATGGCAAGCCGGATGCGCGGCGGTTCTTATCGGGTGAAAGTCCTGAAGGTCTTTCCCGCACCCGAGGGGAAGGCTGATCAGGTTCGTATTCTGGAAGAGGGTAGATTGCTCATTCAGGAACAGCTTGACAAGTGGCGGTCACAAGAGTAAAAAAACCGTCTATCGTTAACGATAGACGGTTTTCATGTGATGCCCTGAAAGGCGGTTTATTTGAAGTCCTTCGGACGGCGTTCGGTGCGCTTGCACTTGGAGCATTCCGCTACATTCTTCAGTTTTCCGCTTTCAAACAGGGTTTTCATGATTACCTCGCCGCCACAGCTGCAAAAGAATTTGTGTGTGGTGACTGTGGTTCGAGAGTTCTTACTTGCTCCACCCATGAATAGTCTCCTGAAAACAAAGTTGAAACAATAATAGGCATATTGGATAGGTCTGTCAAGCTCCGGTACCCCGTATCGGCATCAACCCTTGACGAGTAACGTGATTTTTGATATCTTCAACGAACAGTTCTATTTGGGGGGTTCCCTTTGGCAGTCAAAAATGCATCTGCAGTGAAAAGACACAAGCAGAGTGAAGTACGGCGGATGAAGAACAAGGCCGTAAAGAGTTCCGTACGCACCAGCGCGAAGAAATATGTGACCAGCATCCAGTCCAAGGATCAGGATTTGTCGCAGACTCAGCTGCGTGCTCTGATCAAGGAGCTTGATACAGCAGCCCGCAAGGGTATTATTTCCAAAAATGCGGCTGCGCGCAAAAAATCGCGTATGCAGAAGTTGTTTAACGCTTCTTTCGCAGCGAAATAATCTTCATCCACCCGTAATTGGCACGGGAGCGGCGTTTATTACTGCGGATTTCCGCAGTACAGAACTGCCGCACTGAAAACCGCAACAGCATTTTGGCTGATTGCGGTTTTTTTTTCTTAACAACCACAGTATTCTGTGATATTATGACCAGCGGGTACTGACCGAAGATACGCTGTTTCAGACGCCAGAACCAAAAAAACCGTGTTCCGTAGAGGTTGGGAATGAGTGCTTCAAAAAAAACAAAAAGCGATCTTGTTGAAAGCATCTATGAAAAAACCGGTCATGAATTAAAACAGGTTCGATCGGTAGTGGATCTTTTTTTGGAGGAGATTAAAACTGCTCTTGAACACGGTGAATCAGTAGAACTTCGCGGTTTCGGTACCCTTGAGGTACGGGAACGGAAAGGACGCAAAAAAGCACGTAATCCTAAAACCGGTGCCCTGGTCAGTGTAGAAGACCATGCCGTTGTAGCCTTCAGGGCCGGTAAAGACCTGAAAAACGCAGTCTGGTCCCTGCCCGAACGTAGCAGGGAGGGCTGATGCCCCGCTTCCCGGCACAACCTTCTGATACTCCGATCCCTCTCCCGAATAAAAAACATGCTTTTTTTATAAATTCCGGACTTCTTGCTGCAGCCGTCCTGCTGTTTGCCCTTCCCCAGCCAAATCCCCTTTCATTGAACGGTTTTCCGTTTTTGGCCTGGTTCGCTTTTATTCCTCTTTTTATACTGATCCGCAGAATCAGTTTTCGTTCTTCTTTTTTGTGGGGGGCTGTATACGGCGCCCTGTGTTACTGTGTATATACCCATTGGCTCCTGGTTTTTCATCCCCTTGCAATGTATATTATTGCAAGCCTGTACTTTTTTTATCTGATGCTCGCTGTTCCTGCCCTCAAGCTGGCAGATATGCTGTTTCCGAAACGGGGTTTTATAGTCCAATGGATAGTGTGGGTAGGGTATGAGTATCTCAAGACACTCGGCTTTAACGGATACTCGTACGGTGTTATAGGCTATTCTCAATGGTCATGGCCGGTAATTATCCGTATAGCTTCCATTTTCGGTGTGTGGGGTGTTTCTGCCTTGATCGTGTTCCCTTCCGCCTGGCTTGCCGGAGCATTTAATCATTCTGTTTCTGTTCATACCGGTAAACATCCAATGGTTAAAAAACTGCTAAGCGGATTTCCTGCCTTTTTTTGTAATCACCGTATCAGCGCTGTTGTGTGGGCTCTCGCCCTGGTATTTACCCTGGTCTGGGGTGTATGGATAGCTCCGCGCGATTATTCGCAGGATCCTTCAGTTACCGTAGCACTTATTCAGCCGAACAGTGACCCCTGGATGGGCGGTCATAATACCTATGTACGCGATTTTCAGACTTTAAAACGACTTTCAAACGAGGCTCTTGCATCCCACCCGGAAATTTCCTTTGTTGTCTGGCCCGAAACAGCTTTTATACCCCGTATCGACTGGCACTACCGGTACCGTGAAGACCGCTTGTCCTATGATCTGGTAGTTGAGTTGCTTGAGTATATAGATACGGCTCCTGTCCCCTTTGTCATCGGCAATGATGATGCTGTCCGGGAACGGAATGAACTGGGAATCCTGGATCGGGTAGACTACAATGCTGTATTTTTGTTCAGGCCCGGGGTGAATGTCATTCCTCCCGAACCTGAACGCTATCGAAAGATGCATCTGGTTCCTTTTACTGAACACTTTCCCTATAGACGCCTTTTTCCCTGGATATACAATCTGTTGATCGAGTTCGATACACATTTCTGGAAAAAGGGTACCGAAGCGACTGTGTTTGAAGTTGACGGCCTGCATTTTTCATCTCCTGTCTGTTTTGAGGATACCTTTGGATATATTTCACGCCGGTTTGTACGAAACGGGGCGCGGGCTATTGTTAACCTTACAAATGATGCCTGGGCAAACAGTGCTTCCTGTCAGTATCAGCATCTTGCGATGGCTGTTTTCCGGACTGTAGAAAACGGTGTTCCCCTGGTGCGCTCGACAGCGAGCGGTCAGACTGCATTTGTCGACCCGAATGGCATCGTTACTGCCATGGCTCCATCTTTTGAACAGGCCTGGTTAACAGGAACAATTCCGCTTATCCGCAATTGGCGGCCTACGTTATATGTTCTGTGGGGTGATATTTTGGGGCAGGGTATGGCTGTTGCCGGATTCCTGCTCTTGATCTGGGGCTTGTTGACAAAGCTGCGTAAAGAAGGGAAAATCAATATATGGACACCAGAAAGAAGATTCTGATCGTTGATGACGAGCAGATAAATGTGGAATTTTTTGACCTGATGCTTTCAAAGCTCGGTTTTGTTGTAGAAAAAGCGGCAAACGGTCGTGAGGCCCTTGAAAAGGTAAAGGATTTTAATCCTGATCTTGTCATGCTGGATAACATCATGCCCAAAATGTCCGGATGGGAAGTTACCAAACTTCTTAAAACCGATCCGGCTTGGGTACAGTGGAAAGACATTCCCATTATCATGTTTTCGGCAATGGATGATGTTAAAGACAAAATAGAAGGTTTCGAACTCGGGGTTGATGATTATATAACCAAACCATTCAACTTCTCTGAAGTTTTGGCCCGAATCCGTTCTGTTATGCGTAATCATGAATTAATTGAACAGCTAAAAAAACGTGAATCGCGCCTGGAACTTCAGGAGCAGCTTAATGCCCGCCTGATGAGTTATGTTGAGCTGGTATCCGGTAAACTGACCGGTTTGTGCGAAATAGAACAGACTATTGATGGACATGCCTTGCAGAACGAACTTGGTTCCTGCCGCATTGAATATGAAAAACTGCAAAAGCTTGTCAACGAGTTACAGGATGAGGTCCGCCGTCTGAAAAGCAGTGAGATAGCGGTAACCTCTCTGGAAAGCGAGCTGCGTAAAGCCTATAGCGAGTAATCTGATGTTGACAGAACAAAAAAAAATCGTCCTTGAGCATTTTTCTGCTGGCAGGCGGTTTTATAAACTGATGGATTTTTCACAGGCAAAAGCCGAATTTGCTGCCGCCCTGGCTGCAGAACCGGATGACGGACCTTCCCGCGTATACCTTGACCGCTGTGAATATTATATTCAGAATCCTCCTCCTGAAGATTGGGACGGGGTTTTTACCATGACCACAAAATAGGATATATATGGCACGTTTTTCTGAACGCGAGCGTGAAAGGGATGTTACCGTTTTTGGTGAGGAAACCCGTTTTGAAGGTGTCTTGCGCTTTACCGAGGAGCTGCATATCGCCGGGACCTTTGACGGCACCATTGATGCCCAGGGAACACTTGTTGTAAAAAAGGGCGCTGTATGCAAGGCAGATTATATTAAAGCTGCCTCCATTATTGTTGAAGGTTCTGTTACCGGCGACGTAACAGCCGGCGACCGTATTGAAATGCGTTCCGGAAGTTCCGTACGCGGAAATATTACCGCCAGCAGGCTTAAAATTGCCGATGGGGTCTCCTTTGAAGGGTCTGTGGAGATGATACGGTCAACCGGCAAGATAGATGTTTTTGCCGGCCGGGGAGAGGTATTGAAAGACAGTCTGCGTCGTCAACAGTGATGATGAACCTGGTGCTGAGCCGCGC
>CAZXJV010000116.1:0-7484 GCA_964641135.1 uncultured Treponema sp.
CTGGCTCAAGGATGAAACGGCACGGAAAAAATATTCTTTGAGTAAAAGAATCGCTCAGCGTGTCAAAAGAATTACCCGGTTATTTGACACAAAACAAGATCCTGTTACAGAACAAATATTGACAGTAAATCGTGATTGTCCTTACGACCTTATTTATTGTAATTCTGTTGTAACCCTTTCTGAAGGGATGCGAATTAAAAACCTGATACACTCTCCCTTGCTTTTTCATAATCACGAGACAGTACATACAATCGAAAAACTGGGGTATGGAAACGTAATCAGGGAGAATTCAACTCTTATAGATTATGTTGTAACGGTTTCAAAGGAAACAGCCCGTGATTTTACAGACCTGTATAGCTTTACCCAAAACCAGGTTTCCATTATTCCGCCCTTCGCCCTTAAACCTCTCGCTGATACATCAGCAAATTCTTCACTGCGTCAACAATACGGCATTCCGGAACATGCGTTTATCGTTGGTTCTTCCGGTGTTATTGCAGAACGCAAAGGTTTTGATATCTTTATTCAAACCCTTTTACAGTTTTCACGCCTGGCAGGTGATTCACCCTTCGTCTTTATATGGATCGGAAAAATACAGGAAAACAACGCACGGTATCTTCAATATGATCTTGAACGTATGGGCCTTAAGAACAAGCTGATTCTGACAGATGAGGTTGAAGATCCTTCGCCCTTGTATAATCTTCTTGATGTTTTTTTTATGAGTTCAAGAGAAGAATCCTTCGGCTTGGTAGCCCTCGAAAGTGCCTTTCTCGGGAAACCGGTTCTTTTTTTTGATAAGGCAGCTGGTTTTCAGGAGTTTTATAAGCCGGTAAATGCAATTCCTGTACCCTATCTTGATGCCTTTCAGGCTGCACATTCATTGCATAACCTTTTGTTGAACCCTGATGAACGAAAAAGTATCGGGCAAGCCGCCCGTGCGCATGCAGAAGCAAGTTATACAGAAGAATTATTTATCCGCCGGATTTCTGAATCATTACAAAGAGTGCACAGGAGAGACTACAACGCATGACCCAAACTAACACACATTTTACAGCAAACCCCAAGACAGTGTCAGTTGCAATGGCAACCTATAACGGTTCCCGGTTTATCCTGGAGCAGCTTGAGTCTATTGTCAATCAAACCTGTAAACCTCAAGAGATTGTTATTTGCGATGATTGTTCTGTTGACGAAACGGTTGCGCTTGTAACCTCATTTATCACCAAGCATCCTGATGCAGGGATCACACTTGTTCGCAACGAGAAGAATCTGGGGTACCAAAAAAATTTTGAGAAAGCCATCAAGCTTTGTCGGTCAGAATATATCGCACTGTGTGATCAGGATGACATTTGGATACCTGCAAAGCTCGAAACCCTTCTTGAGCAAATAGGCGATAACTGTATGATTCATTCAGACGCAGCACTGATTGACGAAAATAACAAAATCATTCATGAATCATTTACCAGGATTTACAGAAAAAAAACCCTTCCAACCTTTACAGATCTTTTGCTTTGTCCGTATATAACCGGGTGCACCATGCTTTTCCGTAAAGATCTTTTAAAAGACACCACAATCATTCCGGGGAAAATTCCTCATGATTATTTTCTTTCTTTGCTCGTGCCGTCCGGAAAGATTGCGTATTGCGGGGAGCCTCTGGTGCTATATAGACAGCACGGCGGAAATCTGATTGGGGCAAGCCACACTAAACGCCCGGTCACAATCTTTAAACGCTCATGGATAAAGGATCTTTTGTTCCCGGCCAGATATTTCAGGAAATTCTTTAAAAACCGTAAAACGTTTTTAGACTTTGTGTATACCGCCTTATATGTTGATTTAATTCCCGAGTCGCAGGCTGTTCTTGATGAGCTTTTACTGTTTTTTGACCTGGAAAAAAGCAGAGGTCTCCCCAGATCTGAAT
This sequence comes from uncultured Treponema sp., assembly GCA_964641135.1. GTDB lineage: Bacteria > Spirochaetota > Spirochaetia > Treponematales > Treponemataceae > Teretinema. The sequence continues at coordinate 1,913 of CAZXJV010000116.1, forward strand.
TTCATAAACTGTATGATAAATATCAGTCTTCTTTCAGATTAAGCCGGTCAAAAAGAGTTCTGTTCTATATGATTTCTCTGCTCGGTTTGTTTTAATTATAAGGAGTACATAAGTGCTGTTTAATTCATTCGAGTATGTTTTATTTTTTCCCCTGGCAGTCGGGTTATACTTTCTTGCTGTCAGGTTTATTAAGCGAAACTGGTTTACTCAACTTTTATTGCTTGTTTACAGTCTTTTCTTTTACATGCGCTGGAATCCTGCGTATCTTGCACTTATTCTGGCCTCTGTGCTTATCACCTGGCTCAGCGGCTTATTGATGGAAAACAGAAGCCTGTTTTACAAACGGTTGATTGTGTTTCTGTCCCTTGTCACCAATCTTGGAATACTGTTCTTTTTCAAATATTACAATTTTTTTGCAGATTTGGTGTCCCGTTTCGCAACCCTTGCCCGTATAGAAGTTTCTGTTCCCGAATTATATGTGCTTCTTCCGGTCGGAATTTCTTTTTATACCTTTCAGGCGCTTGGATACACACTGGATGTGTACAAGGGCAAGGTAAAAAGCGAAAAGAATATTGTGACCTACGCCTTGTTTGTAACTTTTTTCCCTCAGCTTGTTGCCGGTCCAATTGAGCGTACAGGTCACCTTCTGCCGCAATTTAAAGTAAATCATTCATTTGATCCGGTCAGGGTAGCCGATGGACTAAAACTTATTGTCTGGGGTTTGTTCAAGAAAGTAACTGCAGATCGACTTGCAGATTTTATCAATCCCGTTTATTCCAATGCCGAAGCCCCTGCCTATATCAGTCTGATGGCCATTTTTCTGTTTTCTTTTCAGATTCTGTGTGACTTTTCCGGATACTCAGATGTCGCTATTGGTTCTGCACGAGTACTCGGCTTTGATCTGATGACAAACTTTCGGCGTCCGTATTTTGCAAGATCGGTTTCGGACTTCTGGCGACGATGGCATATCTCCCTTTCAACCTGGTTCAAGGACTACCTGTATTTTCCGCTGGGGGGGAGTCGTGTTTCAAGGCCCCACCATTATTTAAACTTGATGATTACCTTTCTTGTCAGCGGGTTGTGGCATGGCGCATCACTTAATTTTATCCTGTGGGGAGGCCTTCATGGCCTGTTTCAGATAGCCGGACATTTTACAAAAAACATCCGAACAAGAATCCGCACCCTTGCAGGTATCCGTGAGGAATGGATTTGGTTCTCTGTGTGGCAAAGATTGGCAACCTTTTTTCTTATAACCTTTACCTGGGTTTTTTTCAGGATGCGATCCTTCCGAAGTGCTGTACGTTTGTTGCGTTCGGTTTTTCTAAATGCTCCTGGAGATATGTACCGGGGTGCTGTTGTTTTTGCTACGCAAGGCCCTGTATCTTTCGTTAATGGTCTGATGCAGGATCTTCCTGCCGGCTTTCAGCTTCATCATCTGGTAATCGTTTTAGTAAATATTGTACTTCTTCTTGTTTCCGATCTGCTGCAACGCAAAAAAAATGGAATCGAACGTGTGCGGACTTTCCCGCTCGCCTTGCGTTTTTCACTGTACGTGTCGCTTTCACTGTTTGTTTTGATGCTTGGAGTTTTCGGTGAAGAACAGTTTATTTATTTTCAGTTTTGAGGTGAGTGTGAAATCCTTTGTATTTAAACTCGTATTGATTGTAGGAATAATTTGCAGTCTTATTTATGTCGCAAATAAACACGTTGTTATTTCAGGCTACATTTACCGGTATCATTCTATTTGCCAGTTCAGAAACATACCTGCGAATCTGGATATCATAAATCTTGGCTCCAGTCATAGCGCTGCTTTTCGCTTCAGTGATGTGAAAGAGGTAACCGGCTGGAATTTTGCTCTGCCTGCCCAGACCCTGTACTATGATTTTGAAATACTCAAACAGTATTCTTCACATTTACAGAATAATGCCGTAGTGCTTATTCCGGTGTCTTTTTTTACCTTTCTCAGCACTCCGAATCATGACCGGACACTTGTAAACCGCTACTACCTGATACTGGATAACGCCTCTGTTATTGATGCAAACCCCGTTAGAGCCTGGTTTGTACGGAATGTGCCCCTTTTAACTGTTAAAAACATATTTGATGTGTTTCTCACTGCACCTCAAAGCTTTGACAAGGAAACAATCGTCACCCTGACTCTTGATAATCTGGATTCCAAGGCCGTTCGTACTCGCAGAGACTGGAGCAGGATGCGGGGGAATAGACCCGAGATGGAATTTATTGATAGTAACAAGAAGATAATGCAGGACATGCTCAATTATTGCATGGAAAAAGGATTCCGGCCGGTTATGGTTTCTACTCCTTTGCATCACAGTATGCAGCTTGCCTATAGTGCCGACGAACTTGCTTTTTTTAAATCCCTGCCCAAAGCTTTTGCTGCCCGGTATCCTTCTGTCCCCTACCTTGATTATTCGTTTCATGACTCATTTACCACAGAAGCCCTTCTGTTCAGTGATAATAATCATCTGAATCCCCGGGGAGAACTTCTTTTTACTCACTATCTCAGGGAAGATTTGATTTCCCTCGGTTTGTATCCCATACAGGTGCGGAACTGACAGGAATTTTTATATTTTTTATTATTCCATCAGGAATGAGGTTGCTGTGAAGTATTTCTGCCTTAAACTTGCCGCTGTTCTAACAGCTGTCATTATAGTGGTTTTTGTTGCTAATGCATTGTATATACGCAGCAGGCATATATACCTCTATCATGAAATCAGATATTTTTCTGAGGTGTCCCGCAATCTGGATCTTGTTAACTTGGGTTCAAGCCATGGAGCTGCCTTTCACTTTTTATATTACGATGAAATTCATGCCTGGAATCTTTCGATGGGCGCACAAGTACCCTATTATGATTTTGAAATTCTAAAAAGATTCTCCTGTCATCTCAATAATAATGCTGTGGTTCTTATACCGCTTTCTTTTTTTTCTTTTTATAATTGTCCTGATCACGAAAAAAAGCTCAAGGATCGGTACTATCTGGTGTTGAAAAACAACTCTATTGTCAATCCAGATTATTTTTTCGGATTTTTTAAACGAAGACTTCCCCTTCTAACGGTCAGTAAAAACTGGCTTGATGTTTTGTGGTTTGATAACGATTTTAGAATAGATACAACATCAAAACCGCTTCCGGTTGAAGACCGTGAGAAAAAAGCCCACATGACCAGAACCGGATGGGAATCAATGCAAAGGTATAGACCGGCTGCCGAACTTCTGGAATATAACACGCAGATAATCCACTCTCTTATTGAATATTGTCTGGAAAAGGGCTTTCGACCTGTTTTGATCAGCACCCCCCTGCATTCCAGTATGAAACTTGCTTATACCGCTGATGAAATAAACGGCTTTACAAGCCTTGCAGAACGGCTGACAGAACTGTATCCTTCTGTTCACTACCTTAATTATACGTTCGATGAAGATTTTTCACTGCGTGATGATCTGTTCTCAGATAACAATCATCTCAATTGGAACGGTAAGGGTTTATTTACCCGGCGGGTGCGCGAAGATCTGATACAATTGAATCTATATCCGTTGAGCGGGCTAATAGCTCAGTAACATATAAATATGAGGTCATTCTGATGGTATTCAGTTCATTAACATTCCTGGTTTTCTTTCTTCCTTCTGTTCTGGTATTGTATTATTTGACCAGAAATATTGTATGGCGCAACACCATACTGCTGTGCATGAGCATTCTCTTTTACGCCTGGGGAGAGCCCCGTAATGTTTTGATAATGCTTATATCAATTATTGTAAATTTTTACGCAGGAAAAGTTCTGACAGATAGAAATATACTGTCCAGTCCAGGTAAAAGACGGGGTATTCTGATTCTTGATGTTATTTTTAACCTTTCTTTTCTTTTCTATTTCAAGTATCTTGGTTTTTCCGCGGCAATCGTAAACTCGGGTTTAAATTTCCTGGGGTTTGATCCGGTTCTGATAACATCTGTGGTATTGCCGATCGGAATCAGTTTTTACACTTTTCAGGCGATGTCGTATGTAATAGATGTGTACAGGAATCCGGCTCTGGTTCAACCCAGCATTTTGAATTTGGGCTTGTACATCACACTCTTTCCGCAGCTTATCGCCGGACCAATCGTACGCTATCATGACATTAGTGATCAGATAAGCTACCGGAAACATGAGCTTTCTTCGTTCACTGCCGGTCTGCGCAGATTTATAATCGGTCTTTCCAAAAAAGTCCTCATCGCGAATATCGTTGGAGAAACAGCAGATACTATTTTTGGTATGCGTTTTTCTAGCGTTTCTACACTCTGGATCTGGATCGCTGTTATGGCGTATGCACTTCAGATCTTTTATGACTTCTCGGGCTATTCCGATATGGCAATAGGGCTGGGAAAAATGTTCGGCTTTACATTTCTTGAGAACTTTAATTATCCGTATATGTCCAAATCCATAACAGAGTTCTGGCGACGCTGGCATATATCACTTTCTTCCTGGTTTCGGGATTATTTGTATATTCCACTCGGAGGAAACCGTCTGGGAAAGAAACGCACGATAATTAATACCTTCATTGTTTTTTTTGTGACCGGTTTGTGGCATGGTGCTGCTTTTAATTTTATAGTATGGGGTCTCGGTCACGGTATAATTATGACTATAGAGAAATCTGTAACAAAACGGATACAACGGCGTCCATCGGTATTACTTGATGTTTTGTTGCACTTTTACACTTTGTTTTCTGTGCTGGTACTGTGGGTCTTCTTCAGAATGGATATGGCTGATGCGGTAAAAAATGTGTTAAAGATGTTCGGTATCAATTATTCACAGTTTGCAGGTACGTACCGGCCAATTGAGCATATTCCTTTGGCTCCACTTCTTCTGGATCCGTTGTTTTTAACAGCTTTTAGCGCAGGTATTGTATTTGCATTTCCCTGGTGGCGCAAATCTCCGGTTCTTTTGAAAATCCGGACGAATCCTCTCTTTAATGAAAGAGTTGCTTCTTTGGGATGTTTGCTTCTTTTTGCACTTTGTTTCGTCTTTATTGCATCTTCAACCTATAATCCGTTCATTTACTTCCGCTTCTAGACAGGAGTTTACGCCATGCGAAGAATTCAATTAACTTTTTCTATCATATTTTTCTGTTTGCTGTTGCCGCCTGTATTATTTTTTGACCATATAACAGTCGTTTCCGAGTCAGAAAAAAGAACACTTGCTCCTTTCCCTCATTTAACGACAGTTGATGGAATAAACTTTAATTTCTTTAACCAGATTGATTCATATATTTCTGATAGATTTGGATTTCGTTCACAAGTAGTATCCCTTTCAACCTTCATCACCGCTGATTTGTTTCGGAAAATTACAACGAACAGCGGAATACGCGGAAAAAACAGATGGTTATTCTTTACAGACTATGGCAGAAACCTGAATGATTTTTTAAAGACGAATCACTTCTCACCCGAAACAACACAAGAGCTGATTCAGTTTTTACTTGATTATAAGGAGTTCTGTACATCACATAATATAGTATTTATTACGAAAATTGTTCCTAACAGGCTGCTGACAAACTCTCAAAACCTTTTCATTTCACCGACTTTCGGATA
>CAZXJV010000117.1:0-7247 GCA_964641135.1 uncultured Treponema sp.
GATTGATGGAACCCAGCTGTTGCTGGGGGACACTTGAAAAATCCTTAAGATCAGCGATGATATCAGGATTTTCTTTATTGAACCGTTCAAGAAGATCCTGCAGGTGTTCCAGCTCCGGACCGACCTGTCCGGCGGTCATGAAGATCCGTACCGGTTCGGGTTTCTTGGCGCCGGAAGCCCTGCCGCCACAGCCTGTCAGAACCCATGCTGACATACAAATTAAAAGTAGAACCAGTATTCGTTTCATGTTCCGCTCTCCTTTTATCAGCCGTTACGTATTCACATATCGATATTGTTTGTTATATTTGCCGTCATGTCAAATCGGAATGGTGATGATGAAGCTTGTTCCTGTTCCCTGTTCGCTGATGCACTGTATCTGTCCGTCAAGATTCTGGGTTACCAGATTATATACGATATATAGTCCCAGACCCGAACCGCCAGCTTCACGTTTTGTTGTAAAAAAAGGCTCAAAAACCATCATCCTTGTTTCTTCGTCTATTCCTTTTCCGGTATCTTCGACCATGAGGGCCAATGTTTTACCCTGACGGGCAGCGCGGATGGAAACAGTACCTGTCTGTTCGGGGCTATCCCACGCGTGGATCAGGCAGTTTATTACCAAATTTGAAATAATCTGATAAAAGATACCTGGATAGCTGTGAATGGTAATATCTTCGGGACAATCAATCCGGACAGTCTGGTTTCCCTCGGCTATGCGGGGGCCAAGACTGCGTATGGTGTCTTCAATGTTTTCCCGAAGGTTGAAAACCCGTTTTTCTTCAGTGCTTTGATCTACAGCGATTCGCTTGAAACTGAGAACCAGATCCGCTGCACGTCTCAGGTTCCCCTGTGCGATATCGGTTGCACTGCCTGCAGATTCTAGAAAGTGTTCCAGCGCCGAACGGGTGAGTTTGTCGGACTTTACCAGGCGTTGCAGATCGATCATGGCATCCTGAAGGTAGGTCATGGAGGTAATGCCGAGACCGAGCGGCGTATTGATTTCATGGGCAACTCCCGCTACCAAACCACCAAGGGCTGCCATTTTTTCCGATTGAAGGAGTCTGCTTGTTCGTTCCCGTACCGTTTCTTCCAGTCGGGCGTTATATTCTTCCATTTCCTGTTTGTGGCGGGATATTTCTGCAAGGCTGGCATTAAGGTCCTGAAAGAGTTCTCCAAGCTGCACGGTCATTGCATTGTAACCGTGAAAAAGCTGTTGAAATTCATCTTTGCGGTTTTCGTGGACCTGGGCAAAAACGCCGCTTTCGGCCTGTTTCATGGCTCCAAGAAGTATAAAAATCGGCCGCGAAAAGTGTTCGGTCAAAGCAAGCGAGACGAACATTGAAAGGAACCCGAGGAAAACACTGAACAGAATAATTGCCGGACCGAGTGACCGGGTTCCCTGCAGTATCGAGTCAAGACTTTGGCTCATGACCAGGGTCCATCCCTGTATCATCGGCAGCGAACGTTCCAGTCGCCCGGTACGCAGGCGTGGCTGGTGTGTATTGTACGGGATTCCTGCAAGCTCACCCGGCCAGGCTGTGACTACTTGACCGGCGGCATTGATCAGAACCATTTCTGCAGCAGAATTATCCAACGCCTGTTTCATGATGGATGAAAAAGCACCGGGGTCTATTGATAAAACCAGTATTCCTATTACATTGCCGGTAATCATATTTTGAAGACGCCGGAACAGATATATCCTGTCAAAATTATTCTCGTATCCGGTGATCCAGAACGGCAGATTGCTTCCGGACAGTATCTGGGTGTACAGCTCCGACCCGTGAAACCGGGTTTTAAAATGCTGGTTTTCCCAGCTTGTCGGTACTCCGCTTGAGACTACCGGATGATCCCTGGAGACTATAAAAATGCTGCGTATATCGGGATTTTGCAGTCGTGAGTTGACCATTCTGATCTGAATTTCACGTTCTGTGGCAAGCCATTCAATCGGGGTCATGGTTGCGCGGCGGTTAAGCTTTTCCAGAATATTCTGGTCTTCACCCAGTGATTGGGCCGCCTGGTACAGATTGATGGTACGTGAAGCGATCATCAGGGAGATAAGTTCGAGGGTATTGCTGAAGTGAGCGTCTGCCTGGCTTTTCAGGGCTCCGGTTGCACTTAATGACGAGAAACTGCCCAGTACTACCAGCGGTAAAACTGCCAGAAGCAAAAAAAAGGTTAACAGTTTATCCTTTATTTTCATGAGCCTGTCTCCCTGACAGGTCTTCTTTTTCGCCAGGTACAGACAGGATGATCCTCTGTAAGCCATTCACTGCCGAACCGGCCAGCCAGTATATCCGCTGCCTCCGGTCCCCAGCTTCCCGGTTCATATTCATGCATGGGGCAGAGCCCCTGCCGCCAGGCCTCAAGTATTGGTTCGGTGATTTTCCAGCATGACAGGACTTCATCGCCGGTTGCAAAGAGGGTTTGGTCTCCACGCATCGCATCTACAAGAACACGCTGGTAGGCATCCGGAAACTCGGCGTTAATCTGATCGTTGTAGCAAAAATCAAGCTGTACCTTTTCCACATCCTCATCGTAGCCCGGTTTTTTTATTTCCAGGTCAATCACAATGCCTTCGTTCGGCTGAATACGCAGTGTCAGCCAGTTTTTTCTGTGGGGGATTTCCGGATCCCTGAATACAAGGGTTATTTCTGTTACCTTGCTACGCAGGGCTTTGCCGGTACGGATAAAAACCGGAACTCCTTGCCATGCCTCGGAGTCGATCTGCAGTTTGAGCGCACAGTAGGTTTCTGTTTGGGAGTTCTGGTTTGAAACTTCGGTACGGTAGCCGGTATATTGTCCGCGTACTACAGAACGCTGGATTTCGGACGCGCCTGGCGGATGTATACAGTCCAGAATCCTGTTTTTTTCCCGGTGAATGTCCTGTGCAGAAAACGAGGACGGCCTGTCCATGGTGACAAGGGCAAGAAGCTGCAAAAGATGGCTTTGCACCAGATCACGCAGTGCGCCCATTTTTTCATAAAAGGCGACCCGGCCTTCTATTCCGATGGTTTCGGAGGCAGTGACCATGATATGGCTGATATGCTCATTGTTCCAGCATGAACTGAAAAGCGGATTATTGAACCTGAATGTAAGAATGTTTTGCGCGGTTTCCTTTGCAAGATAGTGGTCGATACGATAAATCTGGCGTTCGTCAAACCGTGAGTCAAGGATGGAAATAAGCTCCCGTGCCGACGCGAGATCGGTACCGAATGGTTTTTCTATAAGAAAGCGGCTTTCCATGATCCCCGGTTCATAGCGGTTAAAATCCGGTTCGCCGAGCCGGGTTATTACGATCTCAAACAGATCGGCCGGTATTGCAAGATAAAAAAGACGGTTAAGGGGTTGTTTTGTTTTTGGCTCAACGCTGTCAAGGTGCTGTGCAAGGCTGGAATACTGTTCGGTGTCAGCTATATGCATGTCAACAATGGAAAAATCGGCACACAGCCGTTTCAGTACAGCTGGCTCACAGCTTCCTCCCTGGACGGTGATCTCTGTTTGTATCATCCGGGCGATATCATCGATCGATGTACCCCGGCGGGAAATACCCGTTATATGCATGCATCCGGGTGCCATTCCTTCTGCATACAGCCGGTATAAAGATGGCAGTATCTTCCGTCGCGCCAGATCGCCTGTTACACCGAAAATTATGAGACTGGTATTGTCAAGTGCGTTCATGGATCAGCTCCTGTGTGTAAAGATGTAAAGCTCCCGGCATTGTTTGAGCAGCTGGGCAGGCTGATCAGCAGGACTCAGATCGGACTTGAACCGTTCCAGCTGAATCTGTTTTTCGCCTCCCATTGCCCACAGCAGTGCCAGGTCAACCCGTGAAAAAAACGGGGGAGCCACCGTAATCCGGGTATAGGGACTGGACTCGTAGGCTGCTACTGTATTTGTTTCATCTATGGCTGAACTTCCAGGCAGAATACCTGCAGTATGTCCGTCAGTTCCCATGCCGAAGACACCTATGATTGTTCGCTTTCTTTCTCTATCCAGAAAGGATGAAAAATCAGCCGCAGTTGCACCGAGACCCTTGCCGTTCAGTATCGGGTGATGTGAAACAGATTCGGGATCAAATCCGCGATCAATAAGCTGCTGCCAGTTGGAATCTGGATGGCCGGCTTGTCCATAGCGTTCGTCAACCTGACTTACAAGCAGGTTATCCGCCTGTGGATGTCCTGCAACCGTCTGCAGCGCCTGAATTTCCATATCCATTGCAGACCCGCCTGAAAGCAGAAGGAGTACCCGTTCCCCTGAGGTTAACAGGGTCTCGATACGCTGAATCAGGAAATCGCGGGCATCAGCTGTCCCTGAAACGTGTAACAGATTCATGAAAACAGTATACGGTACAAGGGCTGTTTTGTGCAAAAAAACAGCCGCCATACGGCGGCTGAATTGGACTGGCGGTATGAATAGCTGTGTGAGGCAGTTATTCCGGTATTCCGTAGTTGTCGACCACGAAATCGATATCCTTGTCGCCCCTTCCGGAAAGGTTAACCAGGATTGATTTCCTGGGATTTTCCTTTGCGAATTTCATGGCATAGGCAACCGCATGGGCGCTTTCAAGAGCCGGGATGATTCCTTCAATGCGTGACAGTTTGTAGAAGGCATCAAGGCATTCCTCATCATTTGCAGTTGCATATTCTACGCGGTTCATATCCTTGAGCATGCAGTGTTCGGGGCCTGATCCGGGATAGTCCAGGCCTGATGCAATGGAATAGACCTTTTCCGGCTCGCCTTTTTCATCCTGCAGCAGATAGCTGCGGAAGCCGTGGAGAATACCGGGTTTACCGTAGCTCAGGCTTGCTGCATGGTCACCGATTTTCAGGGAACGACCGGTGGGTTCTACACCGATGATTTTGACTTCAGAATCTTCAATGAAAGCAGAAAAAAGCCCCATGGCATTGGATCCACCGCCTACACAGGCTGTTATGGCATCCGGTAGTTCGCCGGTCATTTCGATGAACTGTTCACGGGCTTCAACGCCGACGACATGCTGAAAATCGCGAACCATCATCGGGAAGGGGTGCGGACCTACGACTGAACCGATACAGTACATTGTTGTTATCGGGTCTTTCAGGTAAGACTGGAAGGCCGAGTCAACGGCTTCCTTCAGGGTTTTCAAACCGTGGGAGACGGGGATCAAATCCGCTCCAAGCAGCTTCATACGTACCACGTTCGGATGCTCTTTGGCGATGTCAACCTCGCCCATGTGAATTTCACATTCCAGTCCGAAATAGGCAGCCGCTGTAGCAAGAGCTACACCGTGCTGTCCTGCACCGGTTTCGGCTATAACCCTTTTTTTTCCGAGGTATTTTGCAAGCAGAACTTCACCCATGCAGTGATTCAGTTTATGCGCTCCGGTATGATTCAGATCTTCACGTTTCAGATAGATACGTCCGCCCACCAGATTGGAAAGGTTGCGGCAAAAATATGTTGGAGTAGGGCGCCCCTGAAAGTGTTTTCTGATGCTTCTCAGTTCGGAGATAAAGTCATGGGACTTGCTGATCGAGTAATAGGCATCGGTAATAGAATCCATTTCTTTTTGCAGCTCGGGCGGAATGAAAGATCCTCCATACTCGCCGAAAAATCCCTTGGTGTCAGGCCATTTCTTAAGATAATTATTCATCAGTATGCTCCTCTTGGGAGTATGATAGGGGTGATTTTTGTTTCTGTCAATAGAAACATTCAAATATTTCATGCTCCTTTACAGATATTGAGGGAAACCGTTATAGTATGGGATATGGATCAACGGCAATTACGCGAGGCAATGGCGGCATGCAGCGCAGCAACAGAAGAAATCTATCTCAAGTTGGCCGACAGTTTTCCTGCGTTGCTGGCTGTAGACAGTACCGGAAAGGACAGCCCTCTTTGTTCAGTTATCACTATTCTGGATAGACTTATAGATACCTGTTCTTCGGAACATATTGATGAAGCCTCTTTTTTTGATTCGTATAACAAAAAAAACGAGGCCATCTTTTCCGGTTTGAATGAACGAATCAAGGCCCTGGAGTCCATAAATGAACGTATTGCAGCGATACGTTCAGACTCTGAAGAACTGGAAATTATTTCCTTGAATGCAATGGTTATCTCAATCAAATCAGGCGAAAAGGGCAGGGCATTTTCCTGTATCACCGAAAATCTGAAAAAGCTTTCCGCACGCATGATTACCCTGTCCAGTGATCTTATTCATGATGAAAAAAGACTTTTTGAACGCAATGAACTGCTTGGCAACAGCTATGGGCTTGTAACGGATGCCCGGGATTCCCTGAAAAACCTTTCTGCAGCCGCTCATCTTGAACGCTTGTATTCAGCCTTGCATCGTGCCCGTCCGGAACTTGAAGAGTTGTATACTGAAGCTCAAACCATACTTCAACCGATCCGCAAGGCTATGAGCGGTATTCAGGTTCAGGATATTGTCCGTCAGTCCATAGATCAGATATTGTTGGCCTTGTCAGAGGCGGGTACGGCAGAATCTACCCAGAATACCAGCGAGCTTGACCGATTGACCTTTGATGCGGATATATTCGGTCTATGTGCCGGTATCGGCACGGATGTTAAACGCGAACTGGACCAGTCTATTGCTACCTTCCGTGATAACTGGGATCAGGTGCGTTCAATTCTGGTTCGTATTGAACAAAAACGTCGCAGCTTTTTGAGCATGTATCTTGAACGCACAGAAGAATCTGCAACTTCTTTGCCTGTGTTGCTTGATGCTTTGACGCGTCTGTTTGATCAGTATGTGTCGAGTCTCGGTAAGTATCAGAAAGGTCAGAAGGCAATGTCTTTAAATAGTTCTGATATCGTAACCGAGGTAAAGCATCTGCGAAGCCTGTTTGAGACCATTCGCCCGATAATTGCACGTCTGCAGCATGTACGAATTACACAGCAGATCGAAGTAGCAAAAAATCCGGCGATATCTGCCGTACGGGATACGGTTGCGTACATGAATGATTTGATTATCAGTGCGGATGAGCGGGTAGAACAAACACATAAAGAGCTGGCCGGCTTTATAAAAGAAATTGAATCATTGAATAACCAGTTTAGCCTTGATTCCGAAGCTGATTACCGTGAGCTTGAGCGCATTAAAGATGAAAAGATTGCCTTTTTTGCAAGAATGCGTGATTCCCAGGAAGCGCTTGGCAGTGTGATGAGAAATGTTCAGGTCTATCCTGCGGGTTTTACCGCTTTGTGCACAACGGTTGACGCCGAGATACAAAAACTGGAAGATACCGGCCGGCAGGTGAGCA
>CAZXJV010000118.1:0-7194 GCA_964641135.1 uncultured Treponema sp.
TTCCCTATATCATGAGCGGGGGCACCAGCTTTTTTCAACGAAAGGAAATAAAGGACGTCATAAGTTATTTGCGGGTCATTGCCAATCCCGACGACGATATAAACTTGCTTCGAATTATTAATACCCCGCGAAGGGGTATCGGGCGCAAGACTGTGGAAGATTTTTCGGCTGTTGCCACCGCCCAGGGTTGCTCGCTGTGGACAGCGATTACCGCCCTTCTGGCCGACCAGGACAGCATCCTCACCGACCGTTCGCGCATCGACCTGGAAGCCTTTGTCGAGCTGATCACCACCTGGAGAAGCACCCTGCTGTCCGGCAAGGATCTTTCCAACAAGGTAAAAAAGCTGGTTGAGGAGATAGACTACCTTGGATATCTTGTGCAGGAATACCAGAAAAACGAAAAGGCTGCCCGCTATAAATTTCTGAATATCGACAGCCTTATAAACTCCATCAGCACCTGGGAAAAAGATCCAGACAACTTTACCAAAAAGACGCTGTATGACTATCTGAACCGCATCACCCTGATTACCCGCGATGAGCTTGAAGACGATGAGGACAAGGGGAAGGTTAACCTGATGACCATCCACGCCTCAAAAGGCCTTGAGTTTCCGGTAGTCTTTATCATCGGTGCCGAGGACGGCATCATTCCCCATGCCCGCTGCATTGAAGAAAACGGCGGTGATGTTGAGGAAGAACGCCGCCTTTTTTATGTGGCGATTACCCGGGCACGCGACAAGCTGTTTATCTCCAGCTGTCAAAAGCGGCGCAAGATGGGCGGCACTGTGGACTGCGCCCCCTCGCCCTTTTTACAGGAAATTCCGGCACATCTGGTTGCCTACCACGAACCGAGCAAGGAAGTGGAAACCGACGAGGCTTTGGATATCCTTGCACAGATGAAGGCGCGGTTTTCAAGCTGATTTTTATAGGAGAAACGCATGAAAATACTGATACTGAACGGCAGCCCCCGGGCCGCACGCAGCCTGAGTCTTGGCCTTAGCCGTGATTTTACCCGGGCACTTACAGATTCGCGTACTGCACGCGGCGAACCGGAGCCTGAAATTGAAGAAGTGCACCTTGTACAAAGCAGTATCGAATACTGCAGGGGCTGTTTTGCCTGCTGGAAAAACCCTGAAGGGCGCTGCGTCATTCGTGACGATATGGACAGCCTTTTACCCCGGTATCTCGGCTCTGATCTGATCATCTGGTCCATGCCCCTGTATCACTTCGGCATGCCGGCTCTCCTTAAAAATGTTATTGAACGCACCCTGCCGGTTGTCAACGGTGAAATCATTGCGGACGGCGATGGAGGGTATACACACCCTCTGCGCGAAGCGGAAAAGAGCCAGGGCATGCCCCGCAATCTTGTGATCAGCACCTGCGGGTTTCCCTCGCTTAAAAATAATTACGAAGCCCTGCATGCCCACTGCGATGCCCTGTTCGGAAGCGGCGGCTGGGAGCGCATTGAATGCGCAGAAGGTGAACTCCTTGGTCAGGAGGCGATGCGCGGTCACAGTGAGCCATGGAGAGACCTGGTCCGGCAGGCGGCCCGTGAATGGGATGCCGCTCTGGCCCGCGGAAAGCGCTGGCCCGGTTTTTCACCACAGCTGCGCACTGCCCTTGATTCCCCGATGCTGGAGGTCTCCACCTTTTTAAAGCTTGCAAACGTAAGCTGGGGCCTTCCTGCCGGAGATTCAAACCAGGAAGAAACATCCTCGATACTGCAAACCGCGGAAATATTCCTGCGGCAGATGGCAATAATGTATGATCCTGCCAAGGCTCCCCCTTCACAGGCAGTACTGGAAATGCACTTTACCGATCTTGATAAACGCTGGTTTTTAGTAATGGATAACCGGGAATGTTCTGTAACCGATTCGCTATCGGAGGGTACCTCCGACACAATTATTCATACCACCTGGGACATCTGGCACCGTATTGGCACCGGTGAACTGGACGGCAGTGAAGCAATGATGCGCGGTGAGTACCGCGTAAGCGGTGGGACAGATATCATACTGCGTATGGCAGACGGACTCTTTTCAGGCGGGGCCGCTGCAAACAGGGAATCTAATGATGAACAGGAAGGAAGCACCGCAGATTCACGGCGGCCCTTGCCCCTGTTCGCAGGTCTTGCCCCCTGGATCGCAGGATGGATTCTGTTGCCGCTTTCACACCGTGTGCCGCCGGTATGGACCCTGACCGGTTTAATGGGACTCTCTGCCGCCCTCCTTGCATACACCTCAGCTAAATGCCGTTCCACCTTTTATGAGCGGGCGAATCCGCTTGTATTCGCTGTGCTGGGCATGTTAGCCCTTGCCTTTCCTGATATCGCTTCAGCCTTCGGGGGGCCTGTACTGTACGCTTCTTCGGCCCTGTTGTGGGGTGTCACTGTACTCGGGCGGCCGCTTACAGCAGATTATTCGGCACACGACTATCCGGCCGCAATCCGAACGCATCCGATCTTTGTTGCTACCAACCGCATCATGACCGGCTTTTGGGCCTGTGTGTATGGCCTGCAGGCAGCTATCGCACTGATACTGGGTGCTACGCCCCTTCGACCTTTCAGCGCTCTTATACTGCAAGCGCTGCTGATCCCTGCAGGAATCTTTACAGCCTGGTTCCCCGGCTGGTATTCAAACAGAAAAATGCTTGGGAAACCCGACTCGTGCGATTGACAGGCTAGTAGTTCCGTACTATAGTTGTGTTGTTACTATAAATAGCAACAACACAAGGAGTTCAGGATGAACAAGACACGATACATGAGAATTGCTGCAGTCATGCTGTGCGCACTGTCAGTTCTTGCACTGCTGGTTTTTGCCGGCTGTACAAAAAAAGAAACAGTATCAGGAGAGCGGGGTACTGATTCAAATCCGTATAAAATAGGAATCAGCAAAATAGTTTCCCACCCTGCACTCGACGCCGTTGAACAGGGCGTTAAGGACGAGCTTGCCGCACGCGGAATCACAGCCAGCTTTGACAGTCAAAGCGCAAATGGCGACGTGAATACCGCTACCCAGATAGCGAATAAATTCAAGTCAGATAGAGTAGATGCAGTGGTCGCAATAGCAACACCAACCGCTGTAGCTGCAGCCAATGTTATCAAGGATATCCCGATAGTTTTTGCAACCGTTACCGATCCGGTTGGAGCCGGTCTTGTCGGCCCCGACAAGATGGGATCGCTTAATGTCACCGGTCTGTCGGACAAAATCAACGTGCTTGACCAGATCAAGCTGTTTAACCGCATCCGTACGATCAAAACACTCGGGTACATATATACCAGCAGCGAAGCAAATTCCGCATCGGCTCTGGCAGATGTGCAGGCAGCCTGCAAGGAACTGGGCATAACCGTGGTCGCCCAGTCCATCACCAATTCATCCGAGGTTAAACAGGCAACCCAGGCTATCATCAGCCGTGTAGATGGCATCTATCTGACAACCGATAACACTGTCTTTTCTGCCCTGCCCGCCCTGGTCGAAGTTGCCCTGGCTAATAAAAAACCGGTGTTCTCGGCAGATACTACCAGTGCCATGAACGGCGGCTGCGTGATCGCCTCCGGTTTCGATTAT
The DNA here is from genome assembly GCA_964641135.1 of uncultured Treponema sp. Classification (GTDB taxonomy): domain Bacteria; phylum Spirochaetota; class Spirochaetia; order Treponematales; family Treponemataceae; genus Teretinema. The sequence continues at coordinate 3,561 of CAZXJV010000118.1, forward strand.
TACAAGGCCGGGCGGGCAACTGGGGTTATCGTAGCCGAGGTTCTTGGGGGAAAAGATCCTGCATCCATACCGGTCAAATACATAACAGACCCTTCAGAAACCGATTTTCTTGTAGACCTGGATGCCGCTGCGATCTGCGGAATCACCATACCGGATGACATTCTGGCCAGTGCGAACAAGATCATCCAGAACGGTAAATTGACCAGCAGGTAATCCACAGGTATACTGCACTGCATGGTATACGGAATCATCGTCGAGGGTCTGCTTTTCGGCATCATGGCCCTCGGCGTATTTATCACCTTCAGGGTACTCAATTTTGCAGACATGACAGTGGATGGTTCATTTCCGCTGGGTTCTGCTGTTATGATTGTTTTATTGATCGCCGGAGTGAATCCCTTTCTGGGCATCCTTGCAGCTTTTTGTGCAGGGGCTTTCGCCGGGGCAATTACCGCCCTTATTCACTCAAAACTAAAAATACCCGGCCTGCTGGCAGGTATTCTTACCATGACCATGCTGTACTCTATCAATCTGCGGATTCTGGCAAACCGGGCAAACGTATCATTATTGCGGGTAAGCACCCTGTTCAAGGACATTGGCGATGCTGCCTCCGGTTTTGGTTTCCCTTCCGAATACGGCATACTGGTGTTTCTGCTGCTTGCAGTAGCCCTTATACTGGTGCTGATAAATCTTTTTTTTCACACCGACTTCGGCATTTCCCTCGGAGCCCTTGGAGCAAATCCGCAGATGATCACAAGCATGGGCATGAATCCCGAAGCAGTAAAAATGATCGGTATCTGCCTTGCAAACGGTCTTGTAGGTATAGCAGGGGCATTGTCATGCATGTACTACGGTTTTGCCGATGTTAATTCGGGTACCGGTACAGCGGTTGCCGGGCTTGCATCTATAATGATTGGCGAGTTTTTGTTGCGCTCAAACCGTATCGGTGCCCTGACATTCAGGGTTATACTTGGGTCCATAATGTACCGGGCAATCATGGTTGCAGGCCGACAATACGGGTATCTGATTAACCTTACCGCAAATGATCTTAAACTTATTACCGGTGTTCTTATTGTAGGCTGTCTTCTTGTTTCCAAATACGGCAAGGGCCGACTGACCCTGTTCAGTCCTGCAGGGTTCCCGTATAAAATCGGACGCAAGGAGAACCGGCATGATTCACATTGACAACATCAACATGATATTTAATCCGGGAACTCCGGATGAAAACCATGCCCTGAAAAACGTAAGCCTGAATATCCGCAAGGGCGACTTTATAACAGTAATCGGATCGAACGGGGCCGGTAAAACTACTTTGTACAACGTCATCGCAGGCACCTGTCTTGCGACATCGGGGCGAATCATATTAAACGAACGAGATATTACACGCTCCCCTGAATACCGCCGTGCCCGCTCTATAGGCCGCATCTTCCAAAATCCTCTGCTGGGTACAGCAGGCAGAATGTCGCTTGAGGATAATATGGTGCTTTGTCACCGCAAGGGTTATAAGGGATTACGAATCAGCCTGAACGGAAAACTGCGTTCGTATTTTCGGGACCGGCTCAGAGAACTGGACATGGGACTTGAAAACCGTCTTGCCGACAACGTTGACCAGTTCTCGGGCGGACAAAGACAGGCGCTTACCCTTTTGATGGCGGTACTGTCCGAACCGGAACTGCTCCTGCTGGATGAACATACTGCAGCCCTTGATCCGCGCAATGCAGAAATCGTCATGAATCTTACCCGCTCATTTGCAGAACGCTACAATCTTACGGTGATGATGATTACTCACAACATGAACCAGGCCATTGAATTCGGAAACCGCTTATTGATGATGGACTCCGGTGAAATCGTTATGGATATCGACAGTACCGAAAAATCACAACTTACCATTGACACCGTAGTGCAACGCTTCCGGGATCTCAAAAAAAAGGAACTTGCGAACGACCAGATGCTCTTGCGCGTATAACAAGTCTGTTACATCATTACAACTCGGGCTTGAAGTCATACCATACCGGCTCACCGTTTTCCATGCGGCACCAGGCGCTGTACAGTGTTGACAGATCCTTTGGTCCGGAAAGTTTATTACCGGCTGCATCCTTGAAAATAACACCGATATGTGTACCCGGTTTAAGACCCAAAAGCGCAAGATCACTACGGTACCAGTCACCGCCGATTGCTTCCATGTTTCCGGTCCGATCAAATGAACCGTTAAACTCTGTCAGATTGCCGCGAGCATCCTTACGCCAGATATATGATTGCGGGATTACTCCCGGGACAGACTTGAAGTAAATTACATAGCCGGTGTTTTCATCATGCTCTTCGATCCAGAAAGAACTACTCGCGCTGTCAAGATAGGCCGCGTATTTAACACCGCGCCGTCCCGGAAAACTGATGTTTCCGTCCGGATCTGCAGCAACAGTATCTGCCGGCAGGGCAAAGGGCCTTTCAGAATCGTAATGCAGTTCGCGATAGCCCAAACTGATAGACCAGTCTATTGAGCCAAATTTAAAGCTTACCGGCCCGTTTCCGATTCCCCGAATTATACCCCGGGACACTGAATCACCGAGCTTCACCGTTTCAAGAGTTCCCCAGCGGTTAAACGAACCCCGAAGAAAAATAATAGATGCAGGATCCTGTATCTCGCGTGGAGAAATACCGGTAACGGCTGCAGCAGATACTGTGTTTACAGTACCACCCGTAGCTGCATTCTGCGGCGAACCTGCAAGATAGAAGTTGCCAAAAAACTGATTATACACTGCAGGGGTCTGCTTTTGGCCGGAAGCACTGATTACCGAACTGCCAACCTGTTTGAGCATATCGGTAATATCCAGTGCCGGGGTTGCGATGTGTTTTAGCAGTTCCCCGGTAAACAAACCGTTTCGGCCGGTCCCGTCAAAGGCTGTAGAACCGGCGCTGGTTGCATACACAATGATAGATCCCGGCGGCTGGTTCGAAACAACAGAAAGCCCGCGGGCACCCGAACGGTTCCATCCAAACGGATTATCACGGCAGGCATCCAGAAAAATAAGATTGAGTGTATTACCTGCCGAGTTCATTGTATCCAGAATGTAACCGACAGCCAAAGCCTTCCGCTTTAACTGGTTTTCGTCATCTATGCGTCCGGTAACCGGTATCAGATAATTCTCGCCCTGGCTTTGCACTCCGTGTCCGGCAAAAAAGAAAAACCCTGTTGAATCAGGATCGGCCTGCAGGCTTCTTCCGAAAGCGGCTACAGAACGCTCCATGGTATCGATGTCGGCATCAAGCAGAATCGTCACAGAGAAACCAAGTTGTTTCAGCACAGCACCCAGATCCTGTGCATCATTCACCGGATTACGCAGCTGGCCTAACTGCTGATAGTTTGAATTTCCGATTATCAGTGCAATGCGATCCGAGGCAGATACAGCACCGAGGAATAAAAAAATACAAAAGAAACCAAGAAGTATTTTACGCATAACGGTATCTCCCTTGCCGGATCTATCGGGCCGGCATTGTTGTAATTGTTATACTGGTCTCGCCTACTGCCGGTTTTCGATCAGCCGGTGAAATTAAACGCAGGCCCCGTGTGACCGCAAAAACCTCAGTAATATCCCTGAATACCTCATAGCGTTGACCATCTATAATCTGGAGGACTACG
>CAZXJV010000119.1:0-1647 GCA_964641135.1 uncultured Treponema sp.
CACGGGTTCCGGGAAGATCCAGTTTATTGGCAATAATGATACGGTCTTTATCCGAAAGATCTGCAGAAAATTGTTCCAGCTCAAACACCAGTTTGTTGTACGCTTCAAGATAATTGTCATCCGACATATCAATAATAAATGCCAGGGCAACTGTGCGCGAAATATGCTTTAAAAACCGTATACCCAGACCAAGGCCGTCGGAGGCGCCCTCAATTATTCCGGGGATATCGGCAATAATAATATCCTGTTCGTCATCAACTCGCAGGACTCCAAGATTCGGTATCTTTGTCGTAAATGGATATGGTGCAATTTTGGGGCGGGCATTGGTAAAGTAATCCAGCAAAGATGATTTTCCGGCATTCGGGAACCCGACGAGTCCAATATCGGCGATAATATTAAGCTCGACACGGATTTCACGGGTTTCTCCCGGTTGGCCCGGAAGAGCCTGGCGCGGTGCCTGATTGATCGATGATTTGAAATGGATATTTCCCCAGCCTCCGTTGCCGCCTTTAAGAAATACAAAGGTTCCGCTGTTTTCCATACCAAAATCATGGATTATTTCATTGGTTTGCGCATCACGGATAATGGTTCCGGGGGGAAGAGGAACAATACAATCATCACCGGCCTTGCCGTGTCTGCCATGACCCTGTCCGTCACCCCCGGTTTTCCCCTTAAACTTCTGTTTATACCTGAGATGTGCAAGTGTACGCAAATTACGGCGAATTTCAAAGATCAAATCACCACCGCGACCACCGTCACCGCCGGCAGGACCGCCAGCGGGTACATATTTTTCGCGGCGGAAGGCTGCACAGCCATTACCGCCCTTTCCGGAAGATACCTCTATCAGTACTTCGTCTGAAAACTTGATCATGAATTTCTCTCCCCGGGAAGATCATCAGGTTGTGATTCAGACCTGATTATCCCGATATCACGGGTTATTGAATTTCCCGTTATATCGGCACCTGTGCCAACGGGGTGCTGACAATCCCGATACGTGCCAGCTCAATGATAATAAAAAAAGCCGGCGTTGTGCGCCGGCCCTTATTCGGTGAGGAATCTGCTCAGGCCTGAACCGGTTCTACCGATGCCAGGCGGCGACCCTTGCGCTCATGGTATTTTACCACACCATCAACGGTTGCAAACAGGGTGTCATCCTTGCCGCATCCGACATTGTTTCCGGGATGGATCCTGGTACCGCGCTGGCGGACAAGGATGGAACCGGACGACACTACCTGACCGCCGAACACCTTTACACCCAGATATTTGGGGTTTGAATCGCGGCCGTTTTTCGCACCGCTACCACCTTTTTTACGTGCCATCTTTATCCTCCACTAAGCTAATTCGTATACTGTACCCTGAGCCCGACAGACTGAGGGTATTCTCCGGACAGGGATTCAAGTCCCTTAACCAGAAAGTCGGCCGCATACTGCAGCACAGCAGTATCCGAACCGTTAAAAGCAGTAACGCGGAACGCCAGTGATCCGCGTTCTGGAGTCTGGACATCGAGCTTAAGCCCGCTTCCGCTCCCGGCCCTCTCGCCGAGGACCTCAAGGGTAGTCCTGAACAGGATGGTGACAGCAGCGCAGACTATATCTGTACCAGCCGCACTATACCCGGCATGTCCATCAGCACCGGCCGAAACCAGAG
>CAZXJV010000119.1:1657-6874 GCA_964641135.1 uncultured Treponema sp.
CCCCGGACAACCCGAGCCTGAATCACGTGATCAGACCCCTGAAATATCCTCGACCGTCAACCAGGTATAGCCCTGGCGATGACCGATTGTACGATGATAGTCCTTTTTGGACTTGTATTTGTATACAATAACTTTCTTGTCGCGGAAGCTGTCGCCGACACTGACTTTTACCTTTGCGCCCTTAACATAGGGAGCACCGACAGTAGCCTTTCCATCAGCGCTGACCATCAGAACGGTATCAATATCGATCTTGCTGCCTTTTTCGGCCTCAGTCAGATCAACCTGAATCTGAGCACCTTTTTCAGCCTTGTACTGTTTACCCTTATACTCGACGAGTGCGTACATCTTGAACCTCTATCAAAAAATATTCGTAACTCCGGCATAGTAACGGGTTACACCGAAGGCACATTACCAAACGTAGGGGTATTTATAACAAAAAAAAGGTCCACAGGTCAAGCCCTGCAGCCGCACATGATTACATCGTCTCCAAAAAGGGCACAAGAACCAGTTCCATGGCATTTTTTAACACAGTACGGGTTGCTCTGGCCAATTCCAGCCGGGTAACAGCCAGATCAGGATTACCGGCATTCAATATCGGACAATCGTGATAAAAGCGGCTGAATGCCTTTGAAACCTCATAAAGATACGCAGTAACAATACTGGGATCATGCCCCTCGGCAGCGCGCAGAACCTGTTTGGGGAAATCTGCAAGAACCTTTATCAGCTCCCATTCTGCATCATGTATCAAAAGAGAACTCTGGAAGGTTCCGCCGGCAAGAGCGTTGTTGTCGGTTTCCTGTGCCCGGCGCACAATGGAAGTGATCCGGGCGCCCATGTACTGCAGATACGGACCGGTATTCCCGTTGAACGACAGGGATTCCTTCGGATTAAAGATCATATCCTTGGTCGGAGTAACCTGAAGAAGGAAATAATGCAGAGCTCCAAGTGCGATCTTTTCGGCTACAGCAGCCGGATCGCCGACAGCTTCCTGTCTGCCTTTTGCGGCTATTTCTTCAAAGGCACCGTCGCGCAGACTGTTGATAAGATCATCTCCATCAACAACTGTTCCTTCGCGACTTTTCATTTTCCCCTCGGGCAGGTTAACCATGCCATAGGACAAATGATACAGGTGATCAGCCCATTGATACCCGAGTTGTTTGATTACATAAAACAGAACCTTAAAATGATACTGTTGTTCGCTGCCGACAACATAGATCAGCTGGTTAAAAGCCCAGTCGCGGTGTCGATGGATAGCCGTACCGATATCCTGGGTCATGTACAGGGCGGTACCGTCTTTTCGTAGAAGAACCTTTTTATCAAGACCGATTGGTGAAAGATCAACCTGAACCGACCCGTCCTCTTCACGGAAGAAAATTCCTTTTTCCAGTCCTTCAAGTATTTCTTCACGACCCTTGGTATAGGTCTCACTTTCATAATACAGCTTGTCAAAACTGATACCGGTTCTTTTGTAGGTTTGCTCAATCCCGGACTCTGCCCAACGGTTCATTGTTTTCCATAATTCCAGAACCTCCGGATCACCGGACTCCCAGTCGCGTAACAACTCCTGGGCCTCTGATTCTGCCGTTTCTGGTTCAGCCTTGCTGTATTCGTTGTAACGCACATAACAATCACCGACAAACCGGTCCGATTTTACCCCGACAGACTCCGGAGTTTTACCGGCAAAAAACTTGCGGTAGGCCAGCATGGATTTACAGATATGAATTCCACGGTTATTAATTATATTAACCTTGAAAACTTCAGCACCGCAGAATGTGAGTATGCGGGAAATACTTTCACCAAGTGCATCATTACGCAAATGCCCGAGATGCAAAGGCTTGTTCGTGTTGGGGCTTGAAAATTCAACCATGATGCGCTGACCCGAAAAGACAGAAGATTTTCCGAAATCGCCGCCTGCATCTGCAATTTCCTGCAGTGTTGTTCCGGCAAGCGCATCCTTGGCAAGGAATACGTTCACATAGGGACCTGCAACCTTTACTGTTCCCAGTCCCTGTGCAGCCGGGTTTTCTGCCAGTACAGCGGCAACTGCCGAGGCAATCTGGGGCGGTCCCTTACGCATTACCTTCGCGAAAGGAAACATCGGAAAACCCACATCGCCCATTGCCGGATCAGGAGGGGTTTCTATAGTAACGGAAGATGGAACGACTTTTTCATTTTCCAGACCGGCATTGGCCAGACAGGTATCAAGAGCGGCGGCAACAAGGGTCCGCCACTGTTCGCGTATTTCAGGCATAAGAATATTCTCCCATAGCGGCAGCTGCCGTATCGGACGATTTTATACCAAAAAGAAGCAGGGTTTCAATGCCAGCTGATAAATGCCGCCATATGAGTAAATTCGGAGGCGCCTTCCCGTCGGTTTGAGCCGTATTCTTCCAGACATGAGGTGCACTCACCTGTTACAGTAATGTGATCAGCTGGTACCTTCAAGGAAAGCAAAAGGTCACGATTTGCAGTCTCCAGCGACAAACGCCATGGCCAGGGACTTTCGGCCGCAGTTCTGGCCTTGTCCTCCTGTACACAGCCGGAGCCGAATGTAGTGCGGAAAAGTTCGGCACGTTCCGAGTCGACTGTGTAACAGCACTCACGAATATGCGGTCCAAGAATCACAAAAAAATCCCGGGGTCGAGCCCCCCACTGTTCTTGTGCAAGCTCAATCGCATTTTGAACAATGCCGGTTCCGCGCCAGCCTGAGTGAACGATACCAAAACATCCGGAAACTGGATCAAAAAGCCAGACAGGCATACAGTCAGCTACAGTAATTGCAGGAATAATGCTACGGTTAACAGTCAGAATACCATCGCCATCGCTTCCTGCAGGAGCTGATTGATCCGCAGGAACAGTATCTGCAGATTTGGGCAACTTTGCCTCTGCAGAAGATTGCAGCTCAGACTCTCCGGCTATTCGTACCAGTTTTGAATGTGTCTGATTCAGTGTGTACACCGATGAATCATCGAAACCAAGTCCACGAAAGAACAATGCCCGGTTGGTCAGACCGTCCGATACACCGGGATGCATGGTACCAGCTGCTTTTAATGATATTCCGCAACGCGGTCCTCCGGTTATCGCAAAAGGGAAGAAACGCACCGGCATCATGTTGATTCTTTCTCCACTACTTCGGCATCACCAAGCAAGGCACTGGCCGTATTCATCATCTCGCGAGCACGGGCCAGCTGCTGACGGAACTTTTCATTACCCTTACCCTGAATTGCGGCAAGATTAACAAGAGTTTCATACGGTCCGCCCCGAACCACTGCCAGAATACCGCCAAGAAGCTGATCCATGGTACGAAAAGCATTTGTAAGCTGGTGAATCATTTCATCGGCGCTGGACTCCAGCATCATGACAAGATTGTCCAGACGGGCTTTTCCTTTGGTTGTAGCGATTTTTTCGCGCCGGACCACCTCGAAACCGGAACCAAGATCACCCTTTGGTCCAAGACGGTTTTCAAAATACTCTATGTTTTGCTGCATATGCTCAAGAACGTTAAAGGTGTCGGTAAACTCATTCAGATTTTCTCTGCGGTAAAATTCTCCCTCAATCAAAACCAGCTTCAACGGCCGCAACACCTGATCCGGATATATTGTTTTATAAAACGCCTTGATAAACCCGATGGACATTTCACGTCTAAAACTCAAATCCAGCCATAAATCTTCCCAGGGGTGGTACTGCAGACCGGGCAATTCTTTGACATCAAGAAACTGCAGAATATTGCGAACAACCATCTCCCGGCGATGGGCTCTTTGCCAGTAGCCCCACTTTTGGTCAAAATTACGCTTCCAGGCAGCTTTATAAATCACAAACCAGTCTTCACCGCCTTCAATCGGCTGTGCCGTCCAGGCCACATCACGCAACGCAAATCTAACAATATCTGCGATCGGTACGGCGCTGCGGAAAACTTTGATATTGGAAAGATAGGAAGCTGCCCGGGAAACAAAGGCGGTGCACTCCTGTTCAAGGTCAAAGCGGGGCTCCTGAACTTTTTCCTGAACAGTAAACAGATGCATGGCCTCCAGTACGATCACCGGAATACGCTTGGTGGCACTCAGTACCCGCGCCAGCATTCGAAGATCTTCGGTAACCGTATCCAGATTACAGACAGTCTTTTGTCCATAGGTATTAAACCGCAGTAAAATCCGGTCAAAGGAAACGGCACAGAAGGCTTTGATCCATTCAATACTCTGTACGGCTTGATACATACGTGCACGTTCTTCTTCGGGAATTGAAGAAAGAACCGAATCCATTTTTCGTAAAAGTGATGTGCGATGATCTGCAGAAGATTCATCCCGTACAGAAATTTTGAATGGATCGACCTGTTCAACCAGTTTTTCATCGGTTCCAGTCATTATCATCGAGCCCAGAAAGAGGAAAAAACCGCCTTTATCATTATCTACCGATGCAAGGAGACCTGAAAAAAAGGACGCAGTTTGTTTAAGTTTAAGCAAGTCCTCATAAAACTGACGAAGCAGAACCCCTTGCCGGGGATCAATATATACTCCGTAACTTCTGGACAGGTTCTTTCCAACCTTGGCAACAAGGCTTAATGCAAACAGCTGGGAAGCAGTACTGGTAGAAAAGAATGCCCGCAGATTAAACCAAAGCCTGACCAGCAGCGGCTCTTCGGCAAGCCGCTGGTCGACTGAAAAAACCGGATCACTGACAAGCGGTTTTGCCGGCTGGCGATCGCTTTCGGCCTCCGAGACCTCTGCAATCCGTTTCAGCAAATCCTGTCGTTCCGAAGATTTCATGGTCAGCACCAGGCGCTCAAAGGTGTTCAGGTTCTGTTCCATATCTGTACCAGTATGAACGAAAGAACCGAAAAAAGCGAGTATTTTTATCTTTGGTATCAGGAAAAACAAGAAAACGGCATTAGCAGGATGATGACAGGGATTACATGTGTCTGAACCCGCTTACTCTGGCCGTCGGTGAAAAAAAAGGCTGACCTTTTTCAGGTCAGCCTCGAAACACTCGGTCCCTACGGGAATCGAACCCGTCTTTGAAGATTGAGAATCTCCTGTCCTAACCGATAGACGAAGGGACCGGATAACAAACCGCACCTTTTAAAGGCGCGGTTTGAGCATGTTTTCCCCAGGGAGGATTCGAACCCCCACAAACAGAACCAGAATCTGTAGTGCTACCGTTACACTACCGGGGAATCAATGCGAGATGAAAACTAGCACTCAACAGGTGTTTTGTCAAGGG
>CAZXJV010000120.1:0-6553 GCA_964641135.1 uncultured Treponema sp.
CTTTTCTCATACTTATTCTCCTATTTTATAGCGCCGAAGGCGTCCATCTAACATTCGCTTAACCTGGGAGGCGTACATGGCGCGATTCTTGCCGAGCGAAGCGACAGCAAGAATCGTGACATAGCCGACTCAGGTTGAAGCGGTTGTTAGGTGTCTTGTAGTTATTCAATTAGTACTATAAGTTAATCTTCTTTTACAAAAGTCCATTCCTTCATAATAATCGCGCCTTCTGGAATTGGTGTCTTCTTATAAATAAAATGGAAACCATTTTCTACCTTAGTTAAGATAAACTCAAAGAATCCATATTCATTTGAAGATTTCTCTATGAATGAATCTATTTCTTTGGATGAAAATTCCCACGATGGCATTGGTTCTCGTTCTGTAAAAATAGTAAACAAGTACTGATTATCAATGGATCCAACAACTAATAAATCATTATCTGCATTCCTTGCAAAATATTTACCAAAATAACTTCTATCAATAACAACAGTTGGAGTGACTTCTATCTGTTCAACTTGTTTAGGAGATTCTATATTATTCTGTTTTGTACATGAAGAAAGGAATAAACAAGTAGCTAATAATGTAAGATATACCCTTTTCATATTTCCTCCAAAGAGATAAAAAAGTGGCAGAAAATAAATCAAACTGTTCGGATGTTTTTATTTTTATTGTAGAAACATATATAAAGTTTTCTTCTGCGCGAAGCGTCCACCTAACATTTGCTTAACCTGGAATGCGTACATTGGCGCGAAACTTGCCGAGCGAAGCGACAAGCAAGTTTCGTGACAATAGCATTCTCAGGTTGAAGCAGTTGTTAGGTGTATTCTTCTTTTTATAACCAAACAGCCCAGTCTCCATAATCATGAGTTCCGCTACCATGATGTAACTTGCCTTGCATTTTTAGATCAATAAATGCATCCTTCATTCTTGTAATTATCTCAGGTCCGATATCTAAAGAATGATGTGCTGGAAAAACTTTATCAACTGGTAAATTCGACAGCTTAATAAGTGATTTCAAATATAAACCTGGATCAGTAGAAGGATAATATGCGAAAAGTGTGTCTTTATATATTAGGTCTCCAGTAAATAAATATCCACGATCATTTTCCCAAAAGCACATATGTCCAGGTGAATGCCCTGGCGTATGTAATACTTGAATCTTTCTGCCCCCAATATTAATCTCATCACTATCATTTAGTATTCTTGTTGGCTTTCCTTGGAAAAACTCATAATTATTTACATCAAATTCTTCAGGAAGATCACAGCGATCAATCACCATTTCCTTTATTTGGTCAATAGTTAAAGGGAATTCACCATTAAGCCAATTTAATTCATCTGCATGTGCATAAAAATCATTAAAATATTTATGCCCACCAACATGATCCCAATGTATATGAGTTGCCACAGCTGTAATTGGTTTATCTGTTAAATTTTTTGTGAAATCAAATATGTTACAGATTCCGAGACCGGTATCAATGAGTAAGCACCTATCAGATCCAATTAACAAATAGCAATGAGTTTCTTCCCAATGACGATACTCACTGATAATGAATGTATCGTTGTCTATTTTATCTAATTTAAACCACTCTTTCATTTTTTCTCCTAAGAGGAAAATTTTTTGGCAATTGCCATCTTATTTGCGCCGAAGGCGTCCACCTAACATTTGCTTAACCTGTGTTTTCGTGCCGCGAATCGGCTTGGCGCGCAGTTTGCACACGAGCGAAGCGAGCGCGAACTGCGTGACAAAGAAAATATCAGGTTGAAGCAGTTGTTAGGATATCTTTCTTGCACATTCCACATTCGCAAGTTTTGTACCTATCAATATCATCTATTTTAATTTCTTCCATATATTCATCTTTGATTATTTGATTATCTTTATCAATCCCATAAATCTTTCCATTATGGTGTAAAAAACATCGAATTGATGTTTGATTTATTTCTTCAACGGTGGGCATAATATTTTTAATTTCCAAATCATATTTTTTAAAATATTGATCTATTTGATTTCGATTATTCACTAATAACTTCATTGCCCAGTGAATAGAAATGCTAGATGATAATTCCATCCCGCCAGGATCTGAGAATGGTATAGTAATGGTATTTTCTTCAAATTCAATATCATCACCACATAAAGAAAAGAAGCAATTAAAAATCGTCTTTTCATGTTCAGAATCTATACTTTTTTCAATCGTTTCAAGAATTATAGTAAACCAGAAATCCATATAAATCTTTTCAATTATTTCTGATGCATCGTATTTTGATTTAAATTCAATCTCTATGAAATCACTCATTTTCCCTCCAAAATAATCCAAACAGTTTTTTATCCTGATCAAATTTTATTGCAATGGTTTATTTATTGTAGAAACAGAAAAATATAGAAAAAGAATAATGCATAAGCTTTTATTATTCATTTTTTCCTCGTGCGCCGAAGGCGTCATCCTAACATTCGCTTAACCTGTGAGGCGGGCTTGTCCCGCCGAATCAGGTTGAAGCGATTGTTATACGTTTATTTTTCTAATACTTCATGGTAAATCTACAATTTGGATAATTTGAGCATCCATAAAATTTACCATATTTTCCTTCTCTTAATTTCAATTCCGAATTACATCTCGGACAAATTAAGCTTTCCTTTTTTAATTGTTTTTCAAAAATACTTTGATGAATTTCTTCTACATGCTCTTTTTTAGCACCTTTCTCTGTTATTTTTTTTGATTCTAGTAAAGTCTTAATTTGTAGAACTTCTTCATTTGTTAAGCATTTTTCTGTGCTGTAATTTCTAATTGTTTGATTTAATGAAGATTCATAAATTACAGGAACTGACGATTCTATATCTTTCAATGTTGCATTTCCGGAAAAAACAACAATTGGATAATACCTTATTTTCTTATATTCAAATAAAATATCTTTTAGCGCATAAATATGACTCCAATTTTGTTTAACTGGATTTCTAAACTTATGCTTTTCTTTGAAAAGAACCTGTGTCCAGTATTCTGATTTTTCATTTCCAAAAATCCATCCTTTATAATTTTTTGTTTCTATTACAAAAATTCCGTATTCCGATAAAACTAAGTGATCAATTTGGGAAGTTGATCCTTTTGAATTCCTTATCATCATGTCGTGCAAAGAAATACATTCAAAATTAAGAAAACTTAATATTGTATTTACTTTGAACTCTCCAACAGAACCTTTAATCTTTGAAGAGTTAACTCTAAATATAATTACAATAATTACGATTAAAATTACTAATAATATGCTCATTTATTCTGTTTTATCGGACATGTTTTCAAAGAAAGCAAAATCTTTTTCTGTTATTACCTTTCCCCACCATGTAAAATCATCTTTTCCAGTAATTGTTACCAAAAGAACAATTACTTCTGTTGCGTAAGCATTATCTGCACATATTACTAGATAGTATTCTCCTTTCTTATAATCCCATTCATTTAAAGCTTTTCTGCATAACCATAAATTGTTTCTTGTTAGTTTTGAGATATTTCGTATATCTTCAGGAAATTTATTTTTAAGTTCTTCTATCATTTCATCATCAACTTCAGTTGAATCGCCTAAAAAAATTGCAGCTGCAACTCCTTTGAAATTATTATCATAATCGCCATCTTGAATCGAAGAATAGTACTTTAAATCTGTATTTTGGGCAAAACAGTTTTCCATATTAATTATTAGTAAGAGTGGTAATAAACAAAAAAGCCTTTTCATTCTCTATTCTCCTTTCAGCGCCGGATCGTCCGGCGTCCGTATAACATTTGCTTAACCTGTAATTCCGGCCCGTAGGGATTGGCGTGCTTTTTGCAGAGCGCAGCGACTGCAAAAAGCATGACAAAAGGAATTATCAGGTTGAAGCAGTTGTTAGACATTTTTTAACATCTTCTATAGAGAGCACGCTCGCTTTCTCTTTATGAATAATTGAATGACAATTTGAACAAACTACATTTAAATCAGTTAATGGATTAATTTTTTGAACACCAGATAGCGATAATGGTTTATTATGATGAACCTGTATGTAATTTTTTCCAATTGAACCATATGTGAATTCAAAATTGAATCCACATGCTTGACATGTTACTCCATGAATAATTATTGCTTGGTCACGTAGTATTTTTTTCCTTTCATATTTTGTTGCGTATATTAATTTCTTTTCACCTTCCATTAGTTCCGTAATCAAAGTGTTTTCTATAGGCTTGTATTGTTCTATTTCGTATTTATTATGTTCGATTAAGGTTACATTCTTTAATAATTCATTAAACTCATTTTCTGATATTGATCTTACATCAACAGGCCGATTAGGATCGAAAGAGTCAAATCCTCTTAATGTATTTTTTATCTTAACTTTTTCAAATTCGAAATAATTCATAAGATTACATTCATATTTATTCTTTATACACATATTTGAAATTTCTTTTATTTCAGCAAAACCAAAATAATGAGCAAGAGTTTCTTTCCACTTTTTTTGCACATCTGGATAACAAGCTGATTTATAGTAAACTACTACTGTATTTGAATTGAATAAATATCTGTACTTTTCATCAAATACATATTTGGTGCCAATGTTTTTATATGATTCGCTATCTTCTTTAGCTGTAATAATAATATATTTTTTCATTTATTCCTCAGCCCGAAGGGTCTGTCTAACATTTGCTTAACCTGTATTTTCGCGCCCGAAGGGCTTGGCGCATTTTGTGCGTAAGGAGCGCAGCGACAGCACAAAATGTGACAAAGAAAATATCAGGTTGAAGCAGTTGTTAGACGAATTTTCTTTTTAATTTTTCCACTAATAAATCTTGTACATTTCTTCTTGCATCTATTACTGTAAATATTTCAACCATATCATTATCAATCCGATAGATGATTCGCCAGTAAGATTCAAGAATTTCACGATATTCATTTATGTTATATTCAAGGAGCTCCGGAACAATTCTTCCCTTATTAGGAAAACTTTTTAATGAGTTTATCCTTTCAAACAATAATTCAAATATTTTCTTTGCGTATTCAGGTCGATCATCAAAATAATATTCAATGATTTCTTCAATATCTTTTTTAACACTATTTGGAATACGAACTTTATATTCCATAGTTTATTTCCTGAAATATTTATCATTTAATTCATTGAAGACTTCATCTGATTCTTTAAAGTTGCCCCTTTTAATCTCATCTTCAGATATTTTGATTATGTTTAATAAAGCAAAAGCATTTTGCATATTTTGATACGAATCAATATCCATTAAGACGGCTTTAGCTTCGCCGTTTTGAGTAATAATAATCGGATTTCGATTATCATTAACATATTTCATCATTTCAGCAGCATTTGTTTTAATGTATGAAATCGGTTTTATATCGTTCTTAAAGTTTACATTCATATAATACTCCTTGCCAGTCCTTAAAATATACTTTATAAAGACTTTATTGTCAAATTCTAAGATGTTTCAATAAAGAATTGTATTGACATAATTTGTTGTATTATAAGGATTTATAGCATAATTATAGGTGATCTTTTGTTGCGCGCGAAGCGCGTCCGTCTAACATTTGCTTAACCTGCGAGGCGTATATGGCGCGATTCTTGCCGAGGAGCGTAGCGACGACTAGCAAGAATCGTGACATAGCCGAGTCAGGTTGAAGCAGTTGTTCGGCGCTTTTTCATATTTCTATTCTCATTCCTGTACTCAATTTATGAACTTTATTGCCAAGTTCCTCCGTAAATAAACCAAATGCAAAACTACCCGTACAATGCCCAGTATATAAATTTGTATCGTATTTTTTTATCGCTTCAATTTCTTCTCTAATTATTTCTTCTTTCTCATTGTTTTTATTAACCGGATTACACATATGAAATCCACCAATAAATGCTTTTATTTTTCGATTTGGAAAGTTATGTTTAACATCCTCTAATATTTTGCTAACACCATGATGTGAACATGCACAAAACACAAAAAGCTCTTGATCCTCTTCTATAACAATTGCGGATTCATGTTGAAAATCATCATTTCTATATTTTCCATTCTTTTTGATATAAAGATCTTTGTTTAAATTTGATTTGTTTTTATATTTTGATAGTTTTACTAAATGTATGTAATCAAGTATTTTTTCTGAATTATTATGAACTACTATTCGATTTCTATATTTACTATTTAATTTAATCCCAACAGGAAAATATAGAAATGACATTATTTTGGTGTATAACTTTTCAGATAAGTCTGTGTTCACATGTATTAAAGCCTTTTTGTTTATTAAACAAAAATTATTGATATCACCACCATGATCGATATGATTATGAGATAATACAGCTATATCTACATTATGTAACTGTACTCCTAAATATTTGGCATTTTGCTGTAAACTATTTAATGGACCAAAATCATATAATAACGAAGTATTGTTTGTAGTAATTAAAAGTGATAATCCATGGCGACCTTTAACTTTATTATTATCACTTGTATTTTCAACAATTACTTGTATTTCCATTTTTTCCTCCGCGCGAAGCGTCCGCCGAACATTTGCTTAACCTTCTATGAGTGAAACTTGTCAAGCACATTTGAAATCAATT
>CAZXJV010000121.1:0-6416 GCA_964641135.1 uncultured Treponema sp.
CCTTCTGTACTGATAACTCCGATCTCTCCCTCCATCAGGGAGACCAGTTCTTTGGATATTGCAAGGCCAAGTCCTGTACCCCCATAACGCCGGGTACTCGATCCGTCGATCTGCGAGAAAGGAGCAAACAGTTTTGTCTGATCAATCTCTGCGATACCGCTATCCTTAACCGAGAAGCGAACCTCATAGGCGGACGAGTCTTCTTTTTTAAGTTTTGCACTTACCGTGATTGAACCAGTGTGGGTAAATTTGACTGCATTATTAACAAGATTGGTTAATACCTGTCGCAGACGGCCACTATCGCCCATCACCACCCGGGGAAGTGCAGGATCGATTGTTGATATCAGTGTAAGACTCTTTAATTCACATTGTGAGCGAAACAGGTTGCCGACATCGTTCAAAAGGGCCGGAAGGTCGAAGGGTTTATCTTCCAGACGTACTTTTTTTGCTTCAATCCTGGAAAAATCAAGAAGGTCGTTCAGTAATGATAATAAAGACTTTCCGCTGGAACGAAGCAGATCTGCAAACTGCCGTTGCTCCGGGTTAAGCTCTGTGTCCAGAAGGAGTTCTGCCATACCGATAATGCCGTTCATGGGGGTGCGGATTTCATGGCTGATTGTCGCCAAAAAGGCGCTTTTTGCGGCATTAGCCGACTCTGCCTGTACCAGCAGCTCGTTTGCGCGCAGGCGGGACAGTTCCAAAAAACGGTTGGAATTATAGAGTTCTTCTTCAATTATTGTTTGTGCTGTTATGTCCCAGCTTGTTCCCTGCAGTGAAACCGGAATGCCATTCTCATCCCGCCTTATTTTTGCCAGAGCCTTTATTACATGGACGCTTTGATCGGGCCAGATAATCCTGAATTCATTTGCGTAGCCGTGTTCATTATCAATTGCATTTCGCAGTTTTATCGTACACTGCTCTTTGTCTTCGGGATGAATACGGACATTCCAGACATCCAGCCCGTCAGGATACTCTGTGCGGTCGGCGTCATACAGCATGTACATCTGGTCATCCCATGTTTCCCTGCCGGACACAAGATCATGAATCCAGATCCCGACACCTCCGGCCTGGGTTGCAAGCTGGAGCTGTTCGGTAGTTTCACGCAAGGAGGCTTCTATATGCACCCGTTCGCTCAGGTCTATGAGAAACTCAATAAGGGTTACAGTTCCGTTTTTTTCAAGCTTGAAAACGGATTTTGCTACGGGTATTTTTCGTCCGGTGCGGGATACAATCAGTTCTTTGCGGTTATGAATTTTTTCGTTCAGGTCGCACACCGGGCAGGTTCCCCGGGGAGCCGAGCAAAAAACATCATAACACTTGCGTCCGATGACTTCTTCTTTAGTCAGCTCGAGCATATGCAGTGCTTCTGTGTTTGCATCGACTATCTGCTGACTCGCAGGGTCTACCTCTATCATCCCTGCCGGCATGATTTTCAGAAATTGGGTGCGTTCGGCCTGCAGCTCTTCAAGACTGTGTTCGAGTTCTGAAATTCGTTCGAGAAGTTCTTCTTGTAAGGGACTTTGGTTTGCCGTATCAGGCTGTACATCCCCGGTGTGCCGGTTGTTTCCCATTGGTGCTTTCTATTGAATCATTCCAAGCGAGCTAAGGGTTTCCATGACCTTTTCCCGTTGAATCGGTTTTACTATGTACGCATCACATTGTTCGCGGAATGCCTGCATTACGTTGTCCTTGTCGTCAAGGGCAGTCATCATCACTACCTTTACTCCGTCGCTGGCAAGAATCCCCGCTTTATCCTCGATGTGCCGGAGCTCCTTAAGGGCTATCTGACCGTCCATCTCAGGCATCATGATGTCAAGACATATCAGATCATATGGTTCACCGGAATTCACCGCGGTTTCAAAGGCGAAGACTGCTTCCTTGCCGTTTGCTGCAGTGTGGCATACGCCGAGCGACTGCAGCAGTCCCTGCAGCAGCACCCGGCTTGCAAAATCATCCTCTACAATCAAAACCTTCATGAACGCCCCCTTGAGTTATCAGTATAGAAGATATTCCGGTGAAAAGCGAATATTTCTCCTGCTAATAGCGGGAAAAAGGCCAGGGGACGATTGCGCTTACCCGCTTTTGATACTCCCGGTACTCAGGGTATTTTCCGGATGTTATTCCCTCTGTAAACACTGTTGAACCGCAAAAAAGCGCTATCAGAACCAGGGGGCCGGCAAGGGCCGGAGAAAGAAAGCTTCCGGTTTGAATGGCAGCGGCAAACCAGACAAGACACCAGAACAACAGCTCCCCGAAATAGTTCGGATGCCGGCTCAGGGCAAAAAGCCCCGAGGTACAAAAACCGCGTTCCGCGTCCGGGCGGCAGGCATCGGGTATATTTTGTCCAGTGCGGTACCGTGCCTTGCGGTTCTGGAACACCCATTGCTGCTGGTCTGCTGCCGTTTCCCACACGATTGCACCGAGTAAAAGGGGAACGACAAACCAGAAACCGGTAACAGCACCAGCTGCCGCACTACCCGAAAGCGCTACAGTATTCGCAAGCTCTGCCAGAGGCATCGTAAACAGAATAAAGAGTCCTATCTGAAAACCGCAGATAAAGAAGAGGTTAAACAGCTGCCAGGCTGCCTTGTTGGTAATCTTTCCGCGAAGAATCACCCAGCGGTAGTCTTCTTCTCCGGAGTAGCCCCCCCGGCGGGCAAAATTGGCTGTGAGCCTGACACCCCAGACGGTGACCAGGACAGCCAGTACAGTGACCGGCGTTGCCCATCCGCCCCTGAAGGCATAGAACCAGGCAAACACTACCGGCAGGGTGCTCCACAGCCGGTCAACCCAGGAATAGTCTCCGGTAAAGATGCCGAAGGCAAAGCTTGTCATTGCAAAGCCGGCTGCAACAAGGGTTACGATGTGTACTGCAGGGGCAGCTGCAAGAAATCCGGCCAGCAGTTCAAAGCGACCTGCTGCCGCAATCAAAAGGGCGCTGCTGACGCACAGCGCTGCGATGATAAAAGACAGGAATCGTTTCATGGTTTTGGATTATAGCATGAAAATCCGGTTTGTCTTGTTTTGAGCAAGAAAAAAAAGTATACTGAGCCGGCAATCACCAACATGCTGATTACAAGGCAAAGAGAGCTCTTGTCATCAGCTGCTATCAGATCAGGAGACCTTCATGCAAACACGCGTGCGTTACGCCCCGAGCCCTACCGGAATGCAGCATATCGGCGGAGTCAGAACCGCTCTTTTTAATTACCTTTTTGCCCGCGCCTCAGGCGGCAAGTTTATCCTCCGTGTCGAGGATACCGACCGTACCCGTTACGCCGCCGAGTTCGAGCAAAACCTCTATGATACCCTGTCCTGGCTCGGTGTTGCCTGGGATGAAGGCGGCCCCGAAGGAGGCCCCTATGCACCCTATGTACAGTCAAAGCGGTTTGAGCTGTACCGCCAGCGCGCCCTTGAGCTTGTTCAAAAGGGCCAGGCCTATTACTGTTTTTGCGATTCACAGCGGCTTGAAAAAGTCCGCGAAGAACAGGCTGCCGCCAAGGTAAGCAACATGGGCTATGACCGCCATTGCCGATCCCTTTCCGCCGATGAGGTTGCCTCCAGGCTTGCCGCCGGCGATCCCCATGTCATCCGTCTGGCCGTACCCCTTGACGGTACAACTGCCTTCTCCGATGCCCTTCTTGGGGACATCGAATGGAAAAACACTGATGTTAATCCTGACCCGGTGCTTTTAAAAAGCGACGGCTTCCCGACCTACCACCTCGCCAATGTGGTGGACGATCACCTTATGGAAATTACCCACGTCATGCGGGCCCAGGAGTGGATTCCCTCAACCCCCCTGCATGTAATCCTGTACAAGGCCTTCGGCTGGCAGCCGCCTGCCTACTGTCACCTCCCTATGGTTATGGGCGAGGACGGGCAGAAGCTTTCCAAGCGTCACGGAGCCACCAGCTGCAACGAGTTCCGTAACAACGGCTACCTGAGCGAAGCAATCGTCAATTACGTGGCGATGCTCGGCTGCTCCTATCAGGACGGCCGCGACCTGTATTCCCTCGAGGAGCTTGGCGCCCTTTTCAGCATGGATCACATCAACAAGGCCCCGGCTGTGTTTGACTACAAAAAACTGGAGTGGTTTAACGGTCAGTATATCCGCGCAAAAACCGATGATGAGCTCTTTGCCCTGGTCTGGCCTTTTGTCGCCAATTCCGGAATTCTTGGACAGTGCGGAACGGGTGAAAAAAACAGTGCCGGGGCACGCTCTGCCGCGGGGCTCGTCTTCGCCGACCAGACCCTTCTTGAGCCGGACGCTGATCAGTCCGCGACCCTGCGAAAAGCTCTTCCCCTTATCCGGGAACGTCTGCACTACCTGACCGACGCGCCGCAGCTGGTCAGCTTTCTCTTTTCCGAACCGGCGGTTCCGCCAATCGAAGATATGCTACCCAAAAAACTGGATGCTGCCCAAACGGCAGCGGTCCTGCGGGCGGCCCGCGATGTCGTTGCCCGTCTGGACGGCATGACAGAAGAGGAAGCCGACGCCCTGTTCCGCTCAACAGCAGAAGGTTTGGGGGTTAAGCTCGGCGACCTGATGATGCCGGTGCGCATGGCAGTCACCGGCAGCCGGGTCAGTCCGCCGCTTATTGGTTCCATACAGGCCCTTGGCTCGGCCCGCGCAGCCGCCCGCATTGACCGGGCGCTTGCGGAACGGTTTGCCGGTCAATAACGCCGTATCAATTCCAGGGTTATTACCGGCTCGGTATAGTTCATGATGATGGTATCACACATCATGGCTACCAGCCTGAGCTCGCTTGCGTCTTCTTTTTCTCCGGTCAGCTGCCAGTAATACCCTTCAAGTTCAGGGCTGCGGGGTTGAGACAGTTTTTTCTGCAAGGACTGGAATGTTTCCTGAGCTATATGGACACCCTCAACACGCATGCTCACCCTGAAAAGTTCCTCCTCTTTTACAAGCGTGATATCAAGGGCGGTTGCGCTGTAGCTATGCAGAAAATAGGTGCCCAGTTCATCAATCACCTTCATAATTTTTACATCTTCCTGTCTCATGCCTGTTTCTCCTTCTTTTGAAGCGCGTTGATTATCGGAACCAGAAATGAAGCAACAAAACCCCCGGCAAAGCCGTTGTTGTACAGGTTCATTCCTCCATGGAGGATGCCTACATTGTGAACGATCGACAGGTGAAAGAAACCGGCTGCAATACCGGCAAGGGGGCCGTACTGGCCGGCGACCGGAGCAAGGGTTGTCCCGAACAGGCCGGCAATAATTACCGGGGTTGTCCCGATTTCCCATATTTTAACATTTGCTGCTATTACCACACCTACCAGAATTGGAAGACAGTTTTTTATATGTTTTCCGAATGCTGCAAAACCTGTTACCGTCAATATTCCCCCGACTACCGGGCCGTTAAAGTTCCCGCCCAGCAGAAGAACGAAAGCAGACGACACAAAGCCCATGATGCCCATGTTTATAAGGGCTGCCGGATAATTGCCTATGGCAGTAAAATCGGAGACAAGCCGTCCGCTTGAGGCATGAATTTTGCCCAATGCTTCTTTCAGGCCTTTTGGATCACGGCGTGCCGTCACACTTCCTGTTGCTATGAACAGGGTAAAAAATGAGTATAACAGGAGCTGCATGGGAATATTGTATTCGGTACTCATTGATGAGCCTGCCTGAATCGAGAATTTAAAACTGCGAAGCAGAGCCATCAAAAACGAACCAACAATACCTCCCGTAAAACCGATGTTATAAATATTGTAACCGTCATGGAATCGAAGCATGTGCGAAGCCAACGGCGGCAGAACAAAGCCGGCAGCTGTTCCGAATCCGAATGCAAGCGTCCAGGCCTGCCAGCCCGATATCCAGCCGCCGAAGGCCAGGGCGCTTACCAGCGGTGCAAGGGTGGTGCCGAACAGGGCAACAATTGCATAATTCTTGAAAGGACTCTTTTGTACCCGTGAAAACAGCCATACACCGAACAGGATTGGCCAGACATTCAGAATGTTTTTTCCGAAAAAAGCAAAACCGATAACGGTATACAGGGCTGCGATAAACGGACTGCTTATCGAGATTTTGAGAGCCCACAACAGTACAACACTCAAAATGCCCAATATCCCGGCATTCAGAACCGTAGCCGAAAAACCGCCAATACTCAGGTAGTCATGCAGCAATACACTCGGAGAAAACAGTATCCGCAGCAAACCCTCATACAGGCCCTTTCCGATACCGGTCGCCAGGCCGGTACCAATCAGTGCCAAAGGAAAGCTTGCGGCTGCCAGATACTGCCGGTGTTTCTCTATATTCATGGAGTTCTCCTGAAAGCAATTATCAGGCCAGCCTGTACACAGGTCAACCCTTTTTTGACAGGGAACAGGATAGCCCGATGCCCGGCAGCACTGACTCTTCTGTACATTCAGGGGTAAACATGGTACTATTCTGTACTTATAATA
>CAZXJV010000122.1:0-6266 GCA_964641135.1 uncultured Treponema sp.
TGCATTAAGAGACCTCCGGAAAGCGTGATGTGGTATCTGGTTATGTGTAGGGTATGGATGTGAGAATTGGCGGAAAGGGGACGGTGATTATCTAGAAAAGTGGTTGCAGTAGAAGAAACAACAGTATTGATAGCAGTTCTATCATGTTGACAAGCACAACTGTTGTATATTACAACAAATATATGAACAACGCTGATTTTAATATTCAAGAGTTCCGACGGCAGCTGCGGCGGCTAGAGGCGGAAATAGGAATGACCCTTGCCGGCGAAACTGCCTGCTGCGGAGTTACCCTGGCACAATGCCATCTGTTATTGGAAATGGAAAACCGCGAAGCCCCTTCGCTGACAGAACTGGCAGACGCTCTTGCCCTTGATAAAAGCACACTCAGCCGCACACTGGACTCCCTGGTGCGTGACGGTCTGGTGGAGCGTGAACCAGATCCGGATAACCGCAGACGCCTCCGTCTTGCATACACCCCTGCAGGCAGGGAGCGCGTTCAGTATATCAACGACCTGTGCAACTGTTCCTGGCAGAATATACTCACCCTTATACCAGTGCAAAAACAGCCCATCCTTGCCGAAGCAATTACCCTTCTTGCCCGGGCAATGCGAACCCACCGCCAAAGAGGAAGCGAACCATGCTGCCGGTAGATACACCTGAAACGCCAATAAATAGCAACCTGAACCTGACATTCACCCCGATAGCAGCCAGCCGCCCGTTCTCCGGTATACCGCCGGTCAAGAAACTTTCATACCGGCTTACGCTCAAAGACAAGCTAGGCGATCTTGCTGTCCGCTGGTCAGTTGGAAGAAACAGCTGGCGCGTTGAACCGGGACTCTACGCTCTTGGTAACCCGGATCGCAGTGCACCGGTTCTTGTAACCGCAAACTACCGCCTGACTGTCAACATAGTGCGCCGCAGTCTGATACATCATAATTTGTGGCTCCTGGTTCTTGATACCAAAGGCATCAACGTCTGGTGCGCGGCAGGCAAGGGTACCTTCGGTACAGATGAAATCATACACCGGATTAAAAATACCGGACTGACATCTTTTATAGATCACCGTGAACTCATCCTTCCCCAGCTGGGAGCTCCCGGAGTAGCCGGCTACAAAATCACCCGTGCAACCGGCTTCAAGATTATCTGGGGACCGGTAACAGCAGCCGATATACCGGCCTTTCTTGCTGCCGGTAAAAAAGCCAGTCCTGAAATGCGCCGGGTCCGGTTCGGTGTCCGTGAACGATTGACTGTTGCCCCCGTAGAAATTGTTCAGGCATGGCCCTTCTTTTTGACAACGCTTATAATCGCCTTTCTTGCTTCTTTCGGCGCTGTCTGGAAGACTGCAGGAGGATCTCTTTCACCAGCCGGCATCATCCAGCAGACCCTGGCTTCGGCAGAACTGATGCGCTCTGTATTGCTGCTCACCGGAAATGTGATTACCGGAACTATCCTCTTTCCTCTATTTTTGCCGCTCCTTCCGTTTAAGGCCTTTGCCGCAAAGGGCGCCGTACTGTCGCTGCTGTGGTCCAGCGCCATACTGCTTATTGAACAAGCTTCAGGCGGAGTTCTTCTGACCGGTCCCTCATACCGGACAAGCGTAACAGGAGCCGCCCTGTGCGGAGCGGCTGCGGCATCCTTTCTTGCAATGAATCTGACCGGATCTTCTACCTTTACCAATCAAACCGGCACGATGCTGGAAGTAAAAATAAGTATTCCCCTGCAGCTGCTTGCAGCTACTGCAGGTCTTGTTCTGCTGGGTATCAGCATAGCCTTTTCAGGAAGCCTGTTGATGCAGGGAGGTCTGACATGAAAGAATACCGGTATGTATTGAACGGCAGCTCGCTCAAACTGGACAGCACACTGTGCGTGAACTGCGGGATCTGCCTTGAGGTCTGTCCGCATGCAGTGTTTCGGCGAACAGAAAATCAGAAGCCCGTGATCCATGACCGAAGTCTGTGCATGGAGTGCGGAGCCTGTGCTAAAAACTGTCCGGCAGAAGCCCTCAGTGTTACCAGCGGAGTCGGATGCGCCTACGCGATCATAACCGGTTTTTTGAAAGGCACAGAACCTGATTGTTCCTGCGGCGCAGGATCATCCGGCTGCTGCTAAACGTGCCGGTTGCCGCTGACCGTAAAGACGCCGCTAACCGTACCGACACTGCACAAAAATTGGAGAAAACCATGAACAGGATTGATGAAGCAGAGCGGTTTTTCCGCTCGGGATACAACTGCACTCAGGCAGTACTGTCCAGTCAGCTGCCGGAATCGCCCCTTGATCTGGATACAGTTTTGCGCCTTGCTACAGGAATGGGTGCCGGGATGGGCAGAACCATGCGGACCTGCGGCGCAGTTACCGGCGCACTGATGATCCTGGGCCTCCGTCACGGGAGGGGAACAGGCGACGAGGTTGAAGCACAAAATGAATGCTATGCCCGCGTTCGCCGCTTTCTGGAGCGCTTCAGCTCAATTCACGGCAGTACTGAATGCAGGGAACTCCTTGAGCATATCGATCTTTCAACCCCGGAAGGCCAGAGCGCCTTCCGCGACCGGGGCTACCGGGACCGCTGCGCAGGCTTTGTGCGCTCGGCGGTTGAACTGCTGGAAGAGGAATAAAAAATACCATATCCGGGTACTGACAAGCCTTGTGTTTGTCAGCACCCGGTCAAGATGCATAACGGGCAGCGCGGAAAAAACAATAACAGGATAAAAAAGTAGTACCGATGTAAACCAGCGGAAGGCCTGCAATACCTGACCGGGCTATGAAGGCTGCGCTGAGTACCGGAGCAGCAGATGCCGCAAGCTGACCAACGAAGGCTATTGCGCCACCGGCTTTGCCTACATGAGCCCTGCCGAATATTCCGAAGGCAACCTGGGGATTAAGGATACTCATGGTACCGATGCTGACCGCCTGAAGCGCGATGAACACAAATACAAGCGGCGGTAGCAGTCTTGCCAGATACAAAATAGCGGCTGCCAGAACAAACAGACAATGAAAAACCATTGCAGCCCTGAAGGGAGATACCCGTTTCCGTGCGGTAATTCCTGTATAGATGATGCGGCCTGTTACCTGAAGCGGGCCGAAACAGGCGGCAAGCCAGGTCGCCTCGGTTAAAGTAAAACGCATGTTTTGAAAAAGCGGCAAAAGCTGGTTATGCAGACTTGCTACAGTACACATTAAAAATGCCCTTGCAGCAACAAGGTATAAAAGAGCCGTGCGTTCCCCGGGGCCGGACAGATACCGGCGATCGTCAGATGCTTCGACATTCCGCTGAGCGCCGGAGCCCTGCAGCCGGAAAGCTGCCGCCAGCATGGACAAACCTGTAATTACCCCAATCACCCCGAATATAGAAAACGCACCGCTCACTCCGATGCGGACTGCAGCAAGACGGGCAAGAGGAAAGGTAATCGTGCTGGCAAAACCGCCGATAACAGTGATAAGAACAATCGGACGGGAGGCATCGGTTCCGTATCTCCGGGTTAACGAAGAAAAACAGACCTCGTAGGTTCCCATCGCAAGAGCATAGCCACACAAAGCCATACAGAGATAAAACAAGTAGATACCGGGAACATGAGGCATAGCGATCAGACTCAATCCGCCAAGAATTCCGGCAAAACCCATCAGAAAAAACCCATGGTTTTTATCTACCAGGGCGCCATTGAACAGGGCGGCAATTCCGGAGGCCAGCAACAATAGAGTTATCCCTGCAGAATATTCAAGCGCAGACCATGAAGTACCTGCAGGAATATAGGGCAGCAATGCCGGAAAGAGATAATAGAGAGCCGAGTAGTAAATAATTTGTGTTATGCCGAGAGCCGCAAATAATGCAGAACTCTTTTTTGCTCCGGGTGTCATACAGGTGTCCTGTTTTTAAACTATCATGCCACAAGGACCTGACCCGCACTGTTAAACTGAACGGGACAACAGTCTTCAGGGGTTTGTATACGATGTTCAATCGTCATCCGATACACTCCGGAAAAAAAAAGCGGAAGAACAAGATTAACCGTAACAGCGCACAGCAGTGCTGCTGCAAGCGGCAGAACAAGCCATCGATATGAGATGCAGGAACGCAGGAAACGGAAACCGACGGTGACCAGAACTACCGAGCACAGTGCATATACCGTAACGCTGCAATACATAAATGGGCGCAGCATGCGTTCCTGCTGCGACAAAGAACCGTCCGGAAAACCGTAATATCGCACTGTAAGCCATGTAAAAGCCGCGACAAAAACAAGGAGAAGGGATGCACTGAAACTGACGATCGATAACGAGATCTTGCCACGTGCATCTTCAGGCCTCGAGGCCACATCCAAAAGCGTGACTCGCGCCCTTGTTTTTTTAATCATCGTGATAACCTTTTTATTTTTACAAGCATCGATTACAGCAGATTTCCGGCAAGTTCTGCAAGAGAACTGCGTTCACTTTTTACCAGATGAACGTGGGAAAAAAGATCCTGCCCCTTCATTTTATCAATAAGATAGCTCAGGCCGTTAGAGCAGGAATCAAGATAGGGTGAGTCGATTTGCTGGATATCGCCGGTGAAGACCATTTTGGTTCCTTCGCTTGCGCGGGTGATTATTGTTTTCACCTCGTGGGGTGTAAGGTTTTGGGCCTCATCGATAATAAAAAAGACATTGGAAAGGCTGCGTCCCCGGATATAGGCAAGGGGAGTTATCAACAGCTTGCTGCTTTTTTGAAGTTCATCGATATGAAGCGCTTCTTTGCTGTTGGGCCGGTATTTGTGTTTTATCACAGACAGATTGTCGTAAAGCGGCTGAATGTAGGGGCCGATTTTCTCGCCGACATCCCCGGGTAGAAACCCGATATCCCTGTTCGCCAGCGGAACGATGGGCCGGGCAAGCAATATCTGGTCAAATTGCCCTTCCTGTGCTAAAGCAGCCGCAAGGGCAAGCAGGGTTTTGCCTGTCCCCGCTTTTCCGGAAAGAGCCACCAGCTGGATTTCCGGACGCAGCAGGGCATCAAGCGAAAAAGCCTGTTCGGCATTTCGCGGCTCGATACCGTAACTTTTATGTTTTTCTACACGGCTTATGATGTCGGTTGCCTGTGTATAATGAGCCAGGGCGCTTGCGGTTCTATTCTTCAGGATAAAATACTGGTTAGCAGCGGGCTTATTTTTAAAATTAAACTCTTCACGAGGTATACCGTCTGTACTGTCATACAGGCGTGCAATCAGTTCTCCATCCATCTTGTCGATGATTTCTATATTGCGGTCTATTAGCGAGACATCGGTAATCTTGTCCGACTCGTAATCTTCTGCCTGCAAGCCCAGCGATTTTGCCTTCATTCTCAAGTTGATATCCTTGGTAACCAAAGCCACTTTTTTTGAAGGATATTTATTATTGATGTATTCGGTTATCGCAAGAATGCGGTGATCGGCTGTCGGCTCCGGGAAAGATGCAGCAAGTGTTTTGGAAAAGACCTTACCGGTTTCAATAAACAATTTTCCCAATTTCGGACCGAGAGATAATCCGTCGGTAAAAATTGAATCCCTGGAAATGGAATCAAGTTCACGGGCGAATTCCCGGGCATGAAAATTGATCAGATCATTGCCGTTTTTAAACTTGTCCAGCTCTTCCAGAACGGTAATCGGCAGCACAATATCGTTGTCCTCGAACTGGTAAATGCAGCGAAAGTCATGCAGGATTACATTCGTATCAAGGATGTAAATCTTTTTCTTTTTTGCCGGCATTATAAAATCAGTATGCGGACGAACAAAGATATTGTCAAGTCACGTCTTCACACCCCAAAAAGCGGTTCTTCAAACTGCATAAGCTCGCGTTCCGGATCAATCGCGAGAGGTACGCCCAGGGGCATGATATGGCGCGGATCAGTGTGTCCAAATTCGATATTGCTCACGATGTTTATGTTTCGGGCGCCGAACTCTCCAACTACGATTTTCAGCACTTCGGTATCGAGTTCGATCTTTTCATCGCGGGTATATCCCTTCGGCTTGGCAATCAACAGGGCCGAAAGCGAATTAAAGAGACCCTGCATCCCGAAATTGCGCAATATGTAGCCAACCTGGGTTGGGCTTGGTTTGTCCTCGGATGTTTCAATCATCAGCGCCCTGCCCTTCCAGAAGTCTTGTGCGGGCCAGGCCAGTGTACCGTTCATCATGGCAAGCACTTCAATGCAGCCGCCCCACAGCAGAGCTGAACAGGCTGAGGCCTTGTGAAGCCAGCGGTGGCCCCTGTCTTCTGCGTTCACAGGCCCCACCCGCCCGACATTTTTTTTATCACCCCAGGGCT
>CAZXJV010000123.1:0-6227 GCA_964641135.1 uncultured Treponema sp.
GCATCGTTCATTCTATAGGGGGCCCATACCTCGGTAACCATGATTAATGGAGGGGATTGAGCAATCAAGACACTAACAGGCAGATACAGCAGTGCTAAAACTGTCAGCATACACCGTTTCATAAGCCCTCCTGAATGTACACGCGTTGCTTTATGCCTGTTCAGATACTAACGCTATAAGAAGTGTAAGATGGAGGTAAGAAATTGTCAAAAGAGGCCAGAATTATAACTATTTACTCTTTATCACTCCACAAAAAGCCGGCTTGAAGCAAATACCGGGTCAGAGGTAAGGCTGACACCAAGGCGGCGCAAACCAGCCTCATCGCCGGGAGTCGGGAAATGGGTCAGATGCATCTGGCACCCCTGAAGATCATGGAGGCGGTCAAGACAATTTTGTACCATCGGCGTTAACGCTGCACTGATAGCAAGGGCAATCAGGGCCTCATCCACATCAAGGCTGGCGCTTTTACCCTTCATAACCTTCTTTTTAAAACTGGCAATGGACTGGATAACAAGTGGTGATAACAGCTGAATACCATCCGGCACACCTGCAAGCCGTTTTATCCCGTTAAGAACTGCGGCTGTGGATGCGTGCATCAGGCTGGAGTTCTTTCCAGTAATAATCTCTCCATCAGGCAGCTCAAGGGCTGCTCCGCAATACACCGGCTCCGGACCGGTTTTTTCCTGTTCATCTCCGGATTTACCCTTCTGCCCTGATACATTACGGGAAGCAGCATCTTTCAGGGCTGCAGCCTCTGCGGTTTTACGGGCTGCAACCAATACAGGCCGGTTATCAGGAGTCAATTCAAGCTCTTTCATAAGCCGGTCAGCCTTTGTAAGTGCTTCTTTTGGTGCCATCCCCATGACAAACTCGCAGGAACACCGCAGATACCGGCGGACTATCTCCTGCTTTGCGGCCTCGCGTGTTGCTTCATCGTCAATAATGGCAAATCCTGCCCGATTTACTCCCATTTCAGTAGGTGAACGATAAATACCGGAATTTCCGGTGATGCGGGTCAGAATAGTGCGCAAAATGGGAAAGGCTTCAACATCCCGGTTGTAATTGACAGCAGTTTCGCCCGTTGCCTCCAGATGGAAAGGATCAATGAGATTTGAATCACTCAGATCAAGGGTAGCAGCCTCATATGCAAGGTTAACCGGATGCTTTAGAGGGAGACTCCAGATAGGAAAGGTCTCAAACTTGGCATACATGGCATGGATTCCTTCCAGATGATCATGATAGATCTGGGAAAGGCATGTGGCCATTTTACCCGAACCGGGTCCAGGGCCGGTTACAACGACAATAGGTTTTGAGGTTTCAATGCGTGCATTGGCACCGTAACCGTCTGCAGATACAATGCGGTCTACATCGGTGGGATAGCCCTTGATCGGGGCATGAGTATATACGCGGATTCCCCGATTCTCCAGCTTGGTCCGGAAGGCGGCAGCCGCAGGCTGATCCTCCCAACGGGTGATAACTACCGCCGCAACTGATAACCCCCACTCGCCAAGGTCATCTATCTGCTTCATCGCGTCGGCATCATAGGTAATTCCGTAATCGGCTCGAATCTTCCGTTGCTCTATAGCACCTGCATGTATACACAGAATGATTTCTGCATCATCCCTTAGCTCTTTCAGCAACCTGATCTTTACATTGGGGTCATAGCCCGGCAGTACACGCGCAGCATGAAAATCATTAAGCAGCTTTCCGCCGAATTCCAGGTACAACCTGCAATCAAAACGCTTCATCCGTTCCCGGATAAAAGAAGCCTGTTCTGCAAGATATTTTTCGTTATCAAAACCATTACGCATTATGCTGACTCCCCTTTTACGGGTACTCAGTATACATCGCTTCATAAAAACAATACAACTGCTATCAATTTTGTTGGTTTTTCTGTCCAGCCACACTCTTTTCAAAGCAAACGAAAAGCCCTTTCCGGTAACGAACTGTCCCGCGAACCCTATACCCTAGTCGTGTGTACAAATCAAGGGATGCCTGATTGCCGGTATAGGCATCGAGCCTGATTGATGCATACCCATTCTCCCGTGCATACTCTTCAACGTAGTTCATCAACAAGGAGGCGAGCCCCTTTCCCTGCCAGGCAGGATCAAGACTGAGCCTGTGAACAAGCAGTGGGCATGGATCATCGAGTTCCCACTCTACCTCATCGTATTCCGGATCCTGATACTCATTGATTGATACAATACCAACAAGTTCAGAATCTCCAGATGCCGGGTGATAAAAAAGTCCACGCTGGGTATGATTGCCGATGTCACGGGCAAAACAGGCTGCATCAGGATAAATCTCATCCCACTGCTCAATTCCCTGCTCCGCATGGCGTTTAATAACCCGTTCAATCAGCTGCATAATCGAAGGGATATGCGAATGATCCAGAAAATCTATGGTGTACATGATCCTTGAACAATCGCATTGAATTCACGGTGCGTCAATAAGGGCAGGCGTTGTCCAGGCGCCATCTCACGTTCGACGTCTGGTAACTTCGTTGACCAATCCCCCCTTCTCCTTGATAAAATCAAAAAGCCTCCCTGCGGGAGGCCTTTTGATTTTTGGAGATGGGGGGAGTCGAACCCCCGTCCTGAGATGCGAAGCAGGGGCTTCTACAGGTTTAGCGGGGCGAGGTGGTTGTCGGGATCCGGTAGCAGCACCGCAAGCATCGGTTCCGTATCCTGATTTAGTGTCCCCCATACCGTTCAGGCCCGGTACAGGGCAAGCTCCGGTTGGCGTCGGAAGATCCGGATGCTTCGGAGCAGCATCATCCGGTTTCCGCGCTCCGCTACTTACGCGGCGAGAGCGTAACTGTCGTTAGTTTCGGCAGTTATAGGTTTTGCCCAATCAGGAGATAGGCGGCTCCACCTGCGGCCCAAGCATCGACCATCACAGTCGAAACCGGTGCACCCCCGGTAACCTTAAAAATACGCTTCCGGGAGCCTCCTGTCAAGTACGAGATTTAATTACCAACAATATTGATAGCACTCTCAAGGGTATTCCGCTTTCAACCGATAAATAATCAAAGAACATCCCGCCCGGGATCTTCTTATCGGGAGGAATTCATGCGAAATACCACACTTAAAAAAATACTGTTTGCAGCTGCGCTGCTTTTCATCGGAGGGCTGCTTGCCGCTGAAAGCCAGATCATCGTCGCCAGTGCCGTCGCTTCGTTCTACGGCGATGAATACCATGGCCGGCCCACCTCCTCCGGAGAGATTTTTGACATGAACGCCCTGACGGCAGCCCATAAAACCCTGCCCTTTGGCACAATGCTCGAAGTAACCAACCTTGAAAACAACCGTACCGTAATAGTACGCATCAACGATCGCGGCCCCTACATTGAGGGACGTGAAATAGATTTGTCAAAAGAGGCTGCAAGCCGGCTGGATATGCTGAGTACCGGCACCGCACGGGTATCCTTACGCCGTGTCAACGGTCTGGATGCAGCTGCGGCTTCCGCCGCTGCCGCCCCGGCAATGCCCGACCCGGTGCCCCCTGCTGCAGCCACACCAAGAACTGCCCCGGCCGCTAATGGTTCAAGCACATCGAAGAGCACCTCTGCACCTGCTGCGGTTGCAACACCGGCAGCAGAGCCGGTCTCGCCACCTGCTCCCCAGGCAGTTTCAACACCGGCTCGCCCTGTAACAGCACCTGCAACAGCACCTGCAAAAGGACCTGCCTGGCGCATCCAGATGGGCTCATTTTCACAGGAACAGAACGCAACCCGCCTGGTCATAAAACTTCGCTCTGAAGGTTTCGACCCGGCCTTTGAACGCTCCGCCGGCATGATCCGTGTCGTTATCGCCGGAGTTGAAGACCGCGACCTTGCCGCCATGCGCGAACGGCTGAGCAAAGCAGGCTACGTTGATTACCTCATCCGTCAGGAGCGATGGTAATTAAAAAAGGGGTAAAACGAGAACGCGGAACGATCTTCGAAGAGGGGAAATAGTCCCTGACGAATAACGTTTCGCGTCATCGTTTCCCGTCTCTTTCCATTTGTGAGCCCTGAGGTCGTCGGTTCGCCGTTGTGCGTCCGGCGGCTTTTTTTTATCAGGATGCCGACAAGCTCGATTGCCTTTCTCATCACCCTTTTGGTCTATTCCCACAGCACCGGGCTTTATGCTATTATAGAAGCCACATGAAATTCACCGATTTTAATCTACACAGCGAGCTCCTCTCCGGGCTCACCGAAGCAGGCTACGAAACCTGCATGCCTGTCCAGGAACAGGTACTCAAAAACGGACTTGAAGGGTCTGACCTGTATGTCCAGTCCCAAACCGGTACCGGCAAAACCGCCGCCTACCTCCTGATCGTTATCGAACGCTTGATGAGCGATGCATCCATAACCGGCCGCAAGGCCCTGATCATGGTTCCCACCCGCGAACTGGCCGTCCAGGTAGAGGAAGAAGCCCGCATCCTCACCAGCCACACCCGGCTCAAGGCTGCCAGCTTTTACGGCGGTGTCGGCTACGGTCGCCAGCAGGAACTTCTTAAAGCCGGTGTTGATATCATCATCGGCACCCCCGGCCGTGTGATCGACCTGCAGGAATCCGGCACCATGGATTTAAGCACGGTGTCCTTCCTTGTTGTGGATGAAGCCGACCGCATGTTTGACATGGGCTTTTACCCGGATCTGCGCACTCTTTTAAAGGTGCTTCCCAAGGCAGAAAACCGCCAGACCATGCTGTTCAGCGCCACCCTCAACAACTGGGTTAAAAACCTGGCCTGGGAGTACACCATCGATGCCCGCGAGGTTACCATCGAGGCGGAAAATATTACTGTTGACGAGATTGCCCAAAACCTTTTTCACGTCGGCAGCGACGAGAAGATGCAGCTGCTGCTGGGTCTTATCAAGCGTGAAAACCCGGCAAGCATCATTGTCTTCTGCAATACAAAACGCATGAGCGAGGTTGTCTCCAAGAGGCTCAAGATTAACGGTATTGAAAGCGAGTTCATTATCGGCGATCTGCCGCAGTCAAAACGGCTGCAGGTTATCGAATCCTTCAAGAAGCGCTCACTCCGCTGTCTGGTAGCCACTGACGTAGCTGCCCGAGGCATTGATGTTGACGATCTTGAGATGGTAGTTAACTTTGACCTGCCCAACGAGGCCGAGAATTATGTGCATCGTATTGGACGTACAGCCCGTGCCGGAAAAACCGGAAAGGCCTTTTCCTTCTGCTCCGAGCAGGATGTATATAATCTTCCCGCTATCGAGAAATATATTGAAAAGAAAGTGCCGTCCGAAGGCATTACCGAAGATCTGTTGGTTGAAGATAAAAGCGCCGGGGTATTTATCCGCACCGACCGCTACGATTCCGACTACGATGACGGAGACTGGGGCCGAGGCCGGGCAGGCGGTCGTGACCGTGGAGGCAGGGGCCGCCCCGGAGACCGCTCAGGCGGACGCGGGCAATCAGGCGGACGCGGCCGTCCCGGCGAGCGCCCAGACGGGCGCGGCAGACCGGGCGAACGTTCCGACGGACGGGGTCGTCCTGACGGGCGCTCGGGCGGACACGATGGACGCCCCGACGGACGCTATGGACGGGGCCCGGCCGGAGATTCCCGGCAGCACGGACGACCAGGCGATGACAGAAGACCCAGGCGCGATGAGCGTGGCGGACAAGGACGGGACGGACGTCGCGAAGAAACCGGCCGTGAAGAGCAGGAACTGGCCAAGCTCTCATTTGAAGAGCGTATGGCATACTATAAATCCAAATACGGAACTGAAGGAGCACCGTCGGCCGAACAGCGCCAACAGGCTGCACAGGACCGCCGCGGCGCAGGCTCCGGCAGCGAAGACCGCGGAGGCAGACCGTCCCAGGGTCAGCACCCGCGCTCGCAGCAGGGCGGCGGCCGCCGCGATGAACGCGGTGGAAACCGCGGCGCCCGGCAGGGACAAAACGGACATCATGGCAGCGGGGACAGATCCCGGAACGGCAGTGGGGCACCGAACAATGCTCAGCGGCCTGCTCAGGGCAGGGGCGCCCCCGCAGCGCAGCAGGGCAGAACCGCAGCAGCACGACCCGCACCTGCAGCAGCGCCGGCAAAAAAAACCGGCGGCCTTGCCGGCTTGCTAAAGAAACTCTTCGGCGGGAAAAAGGACTGATAAGCCTTCATGCTACAAATGGAAGCACCAGCTACCGGCAGCCGGCCCGCAGGAAAAGCCCTGCGGGCCGTGTTGTTGATTAAGCGGGTACTTTTACGGTATTGTTGAAGCA
>CAZXJV010000124.1:0-5783 GCA_964641135.1 uncultured Treponema sp.
GCAGTGCCATGAAGCTCCGCTTCCTGAGTTATATGAACGGAACATCCAAGTGGGTGTATGTGGATAATGTCAGTGTAAGCGTACGCTGATAACATAACCGGTCGGTTTCCTGCAAGAAAGAACCCGACCGGTTTTTTTTTGATCTGCAGGCAATGAAGTGCAGCCTTGACAATCTTGATTCGACACCGTACTAATGAGGATTTCAAGGAGTCTTCATGGTGCATCATAGATCTTTTCCGTTTGCTACAACCCGTCTGTCGATTCTTATGTTTCTGGAATTTTCCACTTTAGCCTATGGACTGATAGGTTCGTATTACTTTACCCAGGTTTTGCACTTTTCCGCCCTGCAGGCAGGTTTGTTAACCTCTACGTTTGCATTGGGTATGCTGACTTCACCCTGGCTGATGAATCTGTTTTCAGATAAACGGATATCTCCTGCAGCCCTTCTTTCCATTTTGCAGGGCTTATCAGCCCTGGCTTTGTTCACCGCATCTTCCCGTACATCGTTTATTCCGCTTTTTTCGTTGCTGATGATTAGTTCTTTTCTTGTAGCTCCGACACTGGGAATCGCTAACGCACTGTGTTTCAGGTATGGTAAAAGCAAAGAGGGATTCGGATTTCTTCGTATGTGGGGTACCCTTGGTTTTGTTGGTTTTTCATGGCTGGTCAGCAGGCTTTGGCTCAATTCTTTCCCGGGCGCTCAAATTTCTGATGTGTATCGTTTTGCAGCCCTGGTTTCGGCTTTAACCGCATTGTATGCACTTACTCTTCCACGGGAACGACTCGCTGAGACCCAGACAAGAGGTGATGTGAGCAGGACGATAAAGAAACCTGTGGTAATCTGGCTGATACTTCTTGTTGCGATTGTGCTCTTCTTTCAGCGATTTTATCATCTGGGCGCAGGCCCGAATTTAGCATATTTGGGTGTCAGCGAGGACTGGATGCTTCCGCTGCTTTCGGGCTACCAGATACTTGAGGTGGGTGTCCTGCTCAGCTTGAGCTGGCTTTTAAAAAAGGTTCCTGGACACGTGCTTATTTTTTGCGGCCTGATTATTCAGCTCATTCTTTTTTTTATAATGTCCATTGGAATCAGCCAGGACTGGTGGAGTATCGATCGCGCCAGGGTAAACGAAACGCGGGATAAACCGCTGCGGCTCACCTTCGGCTGGACTGCAAGCGGCAGCGAAAAGAAATGACAGGCGCACCTGTTATTGACCAGGCCCTGTGTACCCGCTGCGGTCTGTGCGAGGCGGCCTGTCTGGGCCGTCTGGTAGACAGCGCCGCAGGCACAATAAATCCCGATGGCTGCATCCTGTGCGGGCACTGTATAGCGGTCTGTCCTGTTGGAGCCATTACTGTCCGCACAGCGGCGAGCACAGACGCGCAGCAGGGAGACTCCTCTGTGCAGAACATATTCCTGAAGCCTGAAAAACTGAGCGGGAAGAGTACAGATTCTGCGGCCTTTGCCAACCTGGTTCGATCCCGGCGCAGCTGCCGCCGCTATCAGAACAGGCCGGTGGATTCAGCTCTTCTTGATCAGCTGATCGACCTTGCCCGCTGGTCACCGACCGGTACCAATTCCCGCTCTGTGCATCTTACCGTTCTGGCGAGTCCCGCCCGTGTGGCCTCATTTTCAAAAAGCGCCATGACCTTTTTTATGAAAGCCGCGCGTGTACTGATCAATCCGGTTGTGCTGCCCCTGTTGTATCCCTTCCTGACACGGAAAAAAGCCCTGCGCGTAAAAGGCTTTGCACGCAGGTATTTTGAGCGGTTCCGTTCAGGCGAGGATGTGCTTGCCCACGGAGCTGCAGCCCTTGTTGTTTTTCATGCTCCGCGTTCTGCTTCGACCCCGCAGGCAGACTGCGTCATCTGCGCTGCAACCATGGCCCTGCACGCCGAAACCCTCGGCCTCGGCACCTGCTTTAACGGTTTTGCTGTGTACGCCCTTTCTTTGAGCCGGAAGCTCCGCCGGGAATACGCCATTCCTCAAGGACACCGGGTGCATGAGACCCTGCTTGTGGGACATCCGGCAGTGCGCTGGCATAACCTGCCCCCGCGCGAACCCGTACCGGTTACCCTGCTCGAATAGCTGAACCGGCACCAGAACGGTACCGCTCCTTATAAAATCCGCTCAAGCTCATCCACAATGCCGGCAAAGGTCCGGCAGGCGGCCTCGACCGGTTCCGGGCTCTGCATATCCACCCCGGCCACACGCAATGCTTCGATGGGGTAGCGCGAACCGCCCGACTTCAGGAAGGCAAAATAGTCTTCACGCTCCTTCGCGCCGCCCGAATAGACCCGCTCTGCCAGGGCAAGAGAGGCGGAAATACCGGTAGCATATTTATACACATAAAAGGCATTGTAAAAATGCGGGATGCGCAGACCTTCCATATCAGAATTACCCTCAAAGACCATTTCGGGGCCGAAGTAGGTTTCAAGCAGGCTACGGTACTCGGCCCGCAGCAGGTCCACGGTTAATGGTGTACCGCCTTCGACCAGTTCGTGTGTGCGCTTTTCAAATTCTGCAAACATTGTCTGCCTGTACAAGGTTGCCAAAATATCGCTCGCCCGGTTGGAAAGCAGACAGGCTTGCAAAGCCGGATCATCGTTCTGTTTTTTCAAATGCCTGAACAATAAATCCTCGTTGAAGGTGGAAGCCACCTCGGCCTCAAAGATGGTGTAGCTGTAGGACAGGAAGGGATTCGAGCGGGCGGAATACCAGCTGTGCATGGAGTGTCCGGCTTCGTGGGCCAGGGTGTATACGTCGCGCAGCACCTCGTCCTTGTAGTTCATCAGGATGTAGGGGTAGCCGGTATAGCCGCCAGAGGAAAAGGCGCCGGAGCGCTTGCCCCTGTTTTCGTAGCGGTCCACCCAGCCGTTTAAAAGGCCGTTGGTAAGGGTGTCAACATATTCGCTTCCCAGGGGAGACAGGGCCTCGCCGATCAGGCTCACAGCCTTGTCGTAGGGGGTGTGCTGGCGCACCTCGCCGGTAAGGGGAACGTATACGTCCCAGTGGCGCAGTTCCTGTACGCCAAGCACGCGCTTTCGCAGTGCATAGTAGCGGTGCAGGGGAGCGAGGTTGGCGCGAACCGTAGAAACCAGATTGTCATACACCGCTTCGTCCACCTTGTCCGGGAACAGGGCCATGGCACGGGCGGAGGGGTAGCCGCGGATACGGGCTTCGGCGATGTCGTCGTTTACGCTTGCCGTATACAGGGCCGTAATGCTGTGCCGGTGAGATTCAAAGGCGGCGTAGAACTGCTTGTATGCCGCTTCGCGCACACTGCGGTCCGGGTTTTCCAGAAAGCTCGACCAGGTGGTCTGGGTCAGGGGCAGGTCCTGCCCGTCAACCCTGACTGTGCCGAAATCGATATCCACATTGGTCAGGGCAGAAAAAGCTGTTTTCGGACCCTGCCGGGCCTCCATCTGCAGGGCCAGAATCCGTTCTTCACGGTCGCCAAGGATGTACGGCTTCAGGCGCAGCAGTTTTTCAAGCCAGATCCTCATGGAAGAAAAACGGGGATCAGGGGAATCAGGGGCGAGGCACGGGGCCAGAACGGGGCCCGGCAGGGCCTGGATTGCCGGTACCAGCCAGCTGGTTTCAGCCTCGAAGCTGCTTGCAGCCATCATGTAGCGTCCCAGCCGGTCCTGGTTTACTGAATCGCTTTCATCGGCCGATTTTTGCAAAAAGGCATAGTTTCCCAGCCGTTCCGCGAGCTCACCTGCTTCGGCGTAGACGGCAAGACAGCCGGCAAGAGCGTCTGATGTGGTCAACGTCTCGCGGAAGGCGTTTACCCGGGCTGCTGCTGCGGTGAATTCTGCGAGGGCGGCGTTCCATGCCGCGTCATCGGCGAAGAGGCTGGATAGATCCCAGCGGTTTTCTGGTGCAACGGAGGCGCGCTCCGGAATGGTTGAGTGTTTCATGGTCTTGATGATACAATTAAAGGGATGAGTGAGCAACTATCCCCGTTCCGCATCCGCCAGGGCCGCAGGATCTTTGATTCGTACAGCGCGATCAACTCCTTTTCCTTTGCCCTTGTTACCGGCAATACCATCACCCTGTATGCCCTTGCCCTGGGCGCTTCAAGTACAGTTGTCGGACTTTTGACCGCCTTCATGTTTATTTCGTTTTTTGCAGTCCCCCTGGGCAAGGTCGCCCTGCGCCGAAGCTCCCTTATCAAGACCTTTGCCTTTAACTGGATGATGCGCAACTGGTCCTTGATTCCCTTGTTGATCATTCCCTGGCTGGTAACAGTCAATCGCGGCCGGGCAGCTGTTTTTATCCTTCTTGCCGGAGTGTTTTTATTTAACCTGTTCCGGGGCATCGGTCTTATTGCCAATAATCCGGTTATCGGCATGCTGGCTCCGGGAAGCGACCGGGGCGAGTATATTGTACGTCTTTCCTTGATAAATAACGGTACGGCCCTTGTTGCAACCCTTTTTTTGGCCCTGCTTTTGTGGCATGATGCCGGGGTCGAGACTTACAGTCTGGTTATTTTAATCGGTATTATTACCGGTGTGGTTGCCTCTGCTCTTTTATATAAACTTCCCACTCCCCCGAGGGAGGAAGCCGGAGAAAAACCGCATCCGCCGCCTACACATTTTAAAAAGCATTTTATGACAGCGTTCAAGGAAGCGAATTTCAGGCGCTTCCTGGCCACTTTTTTGGTGATCGGGCTGGGTATCGGCATGGTGCGTCCCTTTATCATTGTGTATGCCAAGGAAGTCTACGGAAAGGCAGACAGTCTTGTTACCATTTTTACTGTCTGTTCCATCCTTGGTGCCCTGATGATGGGACTTTTGATGCGGCTGGCCATTGACCGGCTCGGCGCCCGTCCCCTGTATGTTATCTATTCAATAGTGAGCCTGATCTCTCTGGTTCCGCTCATTATAGCTCCCGGTATAGGACAGACCGGCTTTGCAGTGCTTTTTTTGTGCATTCTGGCTGCAGTAACCAACATGGGCTTTGCCGGTCAGGAAAATGCCGCCCAAACCTACTTTTTTACCATGGTGCCGCGTGAATCCCTCATGGATTTAAGCATGCTGTACTTTATGGTGCTCGGTGTGACCGGGGCAATCGGCTCAGTCGCGGGCGGAGCCCTTCTTGACCTGCTTGCGGCGGCCGGTTTGCCGCCTTTGTGGTCGTTCAGGGTTTTTCTTGTTGTTACCGCTATTGTCATCGGCGGAGGTTTGTATCTCCAGCGAGGCTTGCAGGATCTGGGCAGCTATCCGGTGCTGAATACCCTGGCTATTCTTTTTTCGCCCCGCGACCTGCGTGCGCTGACCCTCCTTAAAAAACTGGACAGTATCGAAGACCCGGACCGTGAAACCGATCTTCTTGCGGAGCTTGGCGCTGTTGCCTCCGGGATATCTGCAGACAACCTGGTGGCACACCTGAATTCACCCCGTTACGATGTTCGTCTTGAAGCCCTTAAATCAATGAAAAACCTCAAGCATCTGCGCGGAAAGATGAAAGACGCCCTCATGGAACAGCTGCGTACCCAGACCTGG
Organism: uncultured Treponema sp.; assembly: GCA_964641135.1. Classification (GTDB taxonomy): domain Bacteria; phylum Spirochaetota; class Spirochaetia; order Treponematales; family Treponemataceae; genus Teretinema. Next base: position 5,512 of record CAZXJV010000124.1, read on the forward strand.
ACAACAGCTGCAATGGCTGCCCGTCTGCTTGCCCAGTTCAATGTTCAACAGGCCGTTCCGGATCTTCGTTCTGCCCTGGACAGCCCCGATTATCTGCTTGCAGGACAGGCAATGGTCGCCCTTGCGACCCTGCGTGACGAACGTGGGCAAATGCTTATAAACGAACATCTTCTTACCACAAACAATCCGTATATCCTGTTGCGCGGGATCCAGTCAATGGAACTCTATCGTAACGCTGCCAGCGTTCCCATCCTGCTGGATCTGTTGCGCCG
>CAZXJV010000125.1:0-1572 GCA_964641135.1 uncultured Treponema sp.
CCATCTCGCACCGTTGACTAAAGAACGTCTGTGGAGCTGGCAGTCTTCACTTTTTCCGCACGGGCGTTCAGGCGCGTTCAAGATCAGTATCGGCTGCTGGCGCACTGACAACGAGGGGCCTATGCGGGTTGTGTCGGGCTCCATGGGGCGTGAAAAGATTCATTACCAGGCACCACCGGCCGACCGGCTTGATGCAGAGATGGACCGGTTCTTTAACTGGCATAATGAGGAAACACATATAGACCCGCTCCTTCATAGCGCCCTTGCCCATCTGTGGTTTGTCAGTATTCATCCCTTTGATGACGGCAACGGTCGCATTGCCCGTGCCATCGCCGATATGTCGCTGTGCCGTTCGGACCGCCGACAAGAGCGTTTTTACAGTATGTCAGGCGAGATCCGCCGGCAGCCGGGTGCGTATTACACTATTCTGGAAGAAACGCAAGCCGGCAACCTTGATGTCACGAGCTGGATGCTGTGGTATCTGGGCTGTTTCCGCAACGCAATAACTCATGCCTCGTCTTCGTTAGCGTGTATGAGAAAGCAGGCTCTGTACCGGGAGAAGCTGGCGCAGATCCGGGCAAACGAGCGGCAGTTTTTTATGCTGCAAAAGCTGCTGGAAGGTTTTGAGGGCAAGCTGACCTCCAGCAAGTGGGCTCATCTTGCAAAATGCTCGCAGGACAGCGCCAACCGGGATATATCCGCCCTATTGGAAGCCGGAATTCTACGCCGTGGCCCGGCCGGCGGCCGCAGCACCAGTTATGAGCTCGCAGAGCTGGCGGATTAGCTGAGTTTCTGGCACTTACTATCCCCCTCAGCACACTGGCAGCTCTTTCAGAGTTCAGAAACCGCCTCTTTTGACCGAAAATGTACCGTATCCACACACATTTCTACGATTATAGAATTGGTTTTTAGCAGGTTGGGGAGTACAATTAAAGCCAGGAGTTCCGGTGATGATAAAATTAGAAAAAATAAAATATATCGTAGTACTTGCAGTACATCTAACAATAGCGGGAAGTGTGATATGGGCGGCAGATGCCATATGGACAGGGGGTGGTACAGCGGGAGAATGGACTGATCCTGATAACTGGGACATTTCTGAATACCCAGGAACGAACCCTGGAGAGACAGCGACTTTTAATACTTCAGAAACAATCTCAAATTTTACCGGGGTAGCGAATCTTCCTCATGTGATTATTTCAACAGGGCATACCTTAACAATGGATGTGGCCGCATCTTTCGGAAATCTAACGATTCAGGGAACCGGGGAATTAGTACAAAATTCCACGCTCACCGCGGCTACAATCAACCTAAGCGGAGCATCTGGTGCAACTTTAACCAACAATGCGGCTTTAACTGTTACGGGCGCAACCACAATCAATGTCGGGGATACAAATGATATTACTTTAAATAATCCTGGAAATGACTTTCAAGGATCTGTTTCTATCACAAGTGCAAATAATGCTACAATTGTCGATGTTAATGATCTGGACATTGGTGTTTCGAATGTTAACGGTATACTTGATGTTGTCGCAGGCGGACAAATCACACAGACCGGCATCATCACCGCAGGAA
>CAZXJV010000125.1:1672-5751 GCA_964641135.1 uncultured Treponema sp.
CACTGACCGGTAGCGCAGTTACCACCGCAACGCTTGATCAGGCAAACGTTATTACCAACCTCGCTGCCTTTAGTGCCAACGGTTTAACAATTAATGACAGCACGCTCGGCCTTGCTGTGACCGGGATTGTCTCAGGTGGAACCGGCCTCGCTTCCATTACCACCACAGGCGGCACACTCGCAGTTACAACAGGCAGTGTCGCTGGAACCGGGGTAACGCTCATCGCCAACGGTGCGACAAGTGATATTACACTCAACGGCGCTGTTGACGGCGGAGCCGGAACGGTCACGCTTACCTCAGGGCAGCTGATCAGTCAAACGGCAACCGGCATCATCACCGCAGGAACACTGACCGGTAGCGCAGTTACCACCGCAACGCTTGATCAGGCAAACGTTATTACTAACCTCGCTGCCTTTAGTGCCAATGGTTTAACGATCAACGACATCGATGGCTACACAATCATCGGTGCTTTCACCGGCTCCGCCATAACCGCCACTACTACTGCCGGAGACATCACCGTAAGCAGTACTATCACTGCAAACGGAACAATGGGCACAGTAGTAGATATCGATCCGGCAGGCAATATAATACTAAACTACGATACCGGAACAATTATTAGTTCCACAGGTATTGGTGGAAATATACTTTTACAACAACCGATTATTCTTAATCGTGACGCTGCAATTGTGACCACAAACGGTAACATTACCTTCGATTCGACGATCGACGGTAATAATGATCTGGAACTAATCGCCGGACCAAACCTGATACTCGTTTCCGGGCATATTGGTGCAACGACCACAATCGCTTCTCTGACAATGTCAGCAGCTAACATCGAACTTTACGGAATAGGCAGTGCAGCCCTAAATGGAATAACAGGGGCTCTTGCAGTTACAGCAACAGACGCCATCACCTTATACGGTGATTATTATCGCACCGCAAGCACGCAAACATGGACAGCTCCAAACGGTGTACGATATCGCGGCACAGCAGAAGGTATATGGCAAGCGACAAGTCCAATCTCATTACCTGGAACCGACCTCTATTTTGATTTCCCGGGGCTATTTACCCTAACGCTTGCAACCCACATCAACTGCCGAAACCTCTACTTCTTCCGCGGAAACCTGAATACAGCTAACAGAAACATCACTACAGGAAACATGGCAATCTTCGGTGCAGGATATGACCACAATGACCCCGAATGGTCCGGAGCAGACACACGGCATGCGTATTATGCGCCGGCAAATGGGCTTATCTATGCACCACCCGCAAGTACCAATCCATATCCAGGCGCAGGAGTATTTATACCTGGCGCATTCAGTGCAGCTTTCACAAACCTTACAGGCACTAGTTTTAACCTAACCGGCAACTTCTACAACAACGGTGCAAATATGAGTACCGGATCGTTTACTTTAAATATCCCCGATAATGCTGCATCTGCACCAGTGTTTAATGCCACAAACGCCGCCACAGCAAACCAATGGGGAACCCCCTACGCCGTTGTTTTCAACATGACGGTTCAAAACAGTACAGCTAACGGCGGCTGGATAAATGCCCTCGCAGAACACAACGTTATTGACGGAGGCGGAGGAGGCACCAACACCAGATGGCAATTTGCCCGACCGCACCTGCTGGACGGTGATTATGTCTACACCATGTATGACGATGTTATCCGCATCGAATTCGATCTGCCAATAGAAAATTCAAACGGAGAAATTAGAACCTCAATTGAAACAGCATGGGTAAATCTGGCTGCCGGCGGTGTCTGGTTTGACACACCTGGGACACTACGCCGCTTTAACGGAGTATACGCTAACGCTGACTGCACTACGCCGCTTCCCGACGGCGACACTGATGTCTTCTACATCCGAACCATCGCCGGAAACCGCTGGAATACAGATGCCACCGGACTAAGCGAAGGAGCTGCAGAGAGCACCGACCGCCATGGGGTTACACAATCAGGCAGGCCCGATCTTTCATTCCTGAAAGGTCTATTCCGTGCGGCAAACGGAAAAACATCCTCACCCCATTACGGCACACACGGAGAGGCCCCATATACCGCTACCACCGACCGCACCCGGCCGGTACTGGTTGAGGTGCGCACCGGACAGGAACTGCACAACACAGTACAGGCTGATCAGCAGCCCTATGACGCACATAACTTTATGGAATTCCGCTGGTCCGAACCGGTGAACATCGGTGGACTTGCAGCTGATGCGGTAAATGTACAATCTCAAAACACATTTAATGCCGACACAGAATGGGGCGGTGCTGTCAACGGAACAGGGTCTCTTACTGTGGCCGGCTATGCTGAAATCAGTGGCGGTACCGTACGCACCGGCTATCGCGGTATCTATGCAGCAGATACTCCGGTCCCTGATGACCCGACAGTCCAAACACTCTACCGCCGCTTCTCGCTTGACGGCAGTTCAGCTATTCAGGACCACCCGCACCGCCTGCGCATATCTATTGCAGGCCTTGCAGAAGATATTTCAGTACCAACCGCCGGAGCGATCCAGTGGTTCTGGCAGGGCTTTATCCGTGAAGCAGTTACCCCGACCGGGGCGACCGTTACCGCACTATCAAATCCAAATATTACAGATCTGGCCGGGAATATCCTTGAGCCCACCATCTATATAGAAGCCACTGAAATCAGTACAGGAACAACTGCCTGGGGAAATTTTACCAGCGGCACACGGGCACGCGGACCAGTTACCGTCAACTCCGTTGAAGATGACTTGTATTCACCCTGGGATACTGCTCCGCCCGCCTTCGCCGGACTGAAGACAGTGCGTACAGATCTTTCCGAATGGAATGGCGCACCGCTTGAAGTTGAAGCAATACCTGCTGCCTCACTTGCCGGTCTGGTAAGCCGGCTTGAGATGCATTTCTTTGACAATCAGGTAACCTACACAGCCGGGGATGAATGGAAGTGGCAATCAAAAACCGGGTGGTATGAAACAGACTGGACTACTATATCCTTTGCGGCTCCGCACACCTTTGGAGGGGCACGCCCGGCCCCTGCCTCTGCAACACAGACAAGGGGAGGAATACGCGATTCATCGCTGACCCGAGCGGAGCAGGGCTTCCGGGTAATAAACACTGCAGCCGGAATCGCACACAGCACTGGCATTACAGGATTTACGCCAGGCGTAAACGCCCCGATTTTTAACATCACCGCCACACTTACAGCCCGTGATGACCCCTATTTCACCATACTTCTGGATTATGCCGGCCTGAACTGGCCTATTGCGACCGCACAACTTCGCATCGGATATCAGGCCTGGCCCGATACTGCCGCAGGCAGCGACGGTGCCTTTGTAACCGACCTTGCAGGAAACCTGCTGCGCACCGTAACAGATGCTGCAGCACCGTCAACACTGGACCGCACCCCGCCGCGGGTAGTTTTAAGCCTTGCAGCTGCACGACGGGACGAATTGTTCCTTCTGTTCTCAAAGAATATTTTTTATGGACGAAATAGTGCAGCTGGTATAACCCTTGTTCTTGATAACGGGGACAGTACTACCACCGAAATAGAACCCTCAGCAGTCAGCGGCGCCACCGGCAGTGACCAGTCATTACTGTTCAGATTGCCGCAGACGATAAACGCAACACAACTGCTTCACCCGGATTCTCATATACGGTTCGAGATAGCCGGTTCTCAGCCGAATCCCGAAACCGGCATAGACGAGGATATAACTGCGTATGGGGATATAATCGGTAATTATGTTCGTCTTGATGAAACCCACCGCATCACAGACATCGCCCTTGGCATACTGGATGTTCTATATGCCTCTGACGGTGTAAACGAAGACGGCGTACAGGGACCGGGAGAAGGAGCCTTGCGTGTCTTTGACGGCTCGGGCCGGCTTTTGGACCGGGATATCACTGTAGGCACCCGCTTGCTGGTGGAAGGCACCGCAACACAGCCGTTAACCCTCTTTATTGACGCTAATCCTCCGGCTGCAACAATGCCCGGCCTGTTCAACACAGCAGCACACAAAAACCTGAAAACCTGGCTGCCGTCTATCCTCCCCGGTTTTAACCAGCAGGGCAACACCGAAGCCCGCTCACTGGCC
>CAZXJV010000126.1:0-5693 GCA_964641135.1 uncultured Treponema sp.
TAAATAAATTCGGGGTATTTGGAGACTGAACTAATATTGACTATTCCAGATCTACGCTTTGATCCATCAGGATCACTATATGATGATGATAAATTACGTATTTCATTTTCCAAAGAATCAAGTTCATTTTGTAATGACTTCAGATCTGTTTCAGCATTATCAACTTTAAAATTTACAAAAAGAATTACTTGAAAATATTCTTTTTTAAGTCTGTCCCAGGTTGCGGTTTTCCATTCATTAATTTGCAGGGTCAGTGTAGCGGTATCTGTATTTCTAAGGCTTGTTTTAAATGGTATGTCGTCATTATAGCGGATGATCCCTTCTATTTTTCCCGATTTAAACCGTGCAGCATCTTCTGTTTTCCAGTAGGAATACACCCCATTATACTTTTCACCCCAGCGGTCATACCATAAATCGACTGCACTTAGAGACATGGCTATTAAATCGCGGTTCCGGTTATATATTTCCACATGAGTAGCAATAAGGGTATCCATACGGACTAATTCCTGCTGATTTGCAGCAACAAATTCCACCCGTGCCTGGGCTAGAATCTTTTTAAGATTATCTTCTTCATCAGTCCATTTTTGCCAACCGGTATCAAACAGCCGTTCAATTTCGGCTTGCCAGTTTCTACGCTCTTCGCGCAGTTTGCTGTAGGCGTTTGCCCATAATTGTTCGCTTTCTGCATATACTTCACCGGCAGTACGCTCCCACTCGATTCTGGATGCCAGAAATTCCTGCTCGGCCGTCTCCCAGCGAAGAATACCCTGCTCAAAAGAAGCTCTAAAACTATCAAGCCAGTTATCCAGATCTACAGTAATTCCGTCAACCTCTCCGGCTGAAAGTTGATCTTCCAGGGCTGCAAACAACCCGGTCATTGCTGCCATCGACTCATCATAAGCTGCCCCTGAAATCTGGCCTGCAATTACAGCTGCAGCCCGCGATTGACTTGCCTGCCGCAAGGAATTCATGTCGTATAACAGATCCCGAAGCAGTTCGTTTTCGGCAAAGGCAGCCTGTTTTTCCAGTTCCATACGCATTTCTGCCGCAGCCTGTTTCTTTCCGGTTTCAGCAAGCGCCATGACTGTTTCGTCATCAAGGGTTACAGGGCCAATCAGGCTTCGAAGACCTTGCAGCACAGAATCAACCCGGCCGGTCCATTCGTTCATGTACTTTTCTATAACAGATACAGTAACCTGATTTCTCCACTGTAAACGTGCAATGGGTGCTTCGGATGTTGTAATCTGCCGCCGTGAATCATCCTCATGGGTAAAATTCCATGAAGCTGCGTGCTCACGCAATTCTTTCATCATCAAACTGGATTGTATCTGATCCCGTGATCTGGCAAGGTTTTGTACCGACCAGCTGATATACCTTTTTTCACGTTGTACACGCAGTTCGGTTTGAATTTTTGACTGTTCAGCCTTCCAGGTGTCAGGATCGCTTTCTGCCAGGTGCAAGGTAAGTGACTCCCACTCTTTAAGGGCTGCAGCAAGCCCGATATCGGTAACCTTTTGCCAGCGGGAAATATCCTGTTCCCTGTCAGCGGCATCCAGATAATAGTCCATACGCTGGATACCGGCTTTTTTTCCCAGCTGGAATTCGCTTGCAGGAAGCATTAACGACACATGGGCGATGAAAATAAAGACGGCAATACCCCTGGAGAAAGTCGGTTTCATAATTACCTCTTACATATTTGTTATATTTAAGATGACCTTACTATCTTTTGTGCCTGTACTTTTTGTTTTACCAAGTTGTATTCTTCCAGAGTGTGTATTACAGCCGGAAACAATAACACACTGGCGAACATTGAGGAGAGTATACCCCAAAGCATAAAAAAAGACAAACTTTTTACAAGATTTCCCTGTCCCCAAACCATCATGGGAACAGCACCCGCTATCGAGGTCAAACTTGTGGCAACTATTGAAGGAAACTTTGCCCGAACATTTTGATATATGGTCATCCCCCGCCTGGTTTCAGCTACCAAAATAGCGTTATTGACAGACAATCCTGATAAAACAACCATACCAACGATATCACCGAGAGAAAGCGGTGTGCCTGTACAAAATCGTATCATCAGTGGCAGGCAGGATGAAACAGGAATAATTGCTGCAATTATTAAAGACCTTGGAGGTTGCTCGGTCAACATTGTCAATACCACAAGCAAGCCCAGGGTAGTAATACCAAGGACTGCCCAAAAGGTTTTAAATTTGGTGCTTTGCTCCTCAAATTCACGTGAAAACCGGAATATATAGCCCCATGGCCTTTCAACTGTATTTAAAAAATTCTGAATCTTTTTCAGCAACCGGTCAGTACTGCTGTAGGCAGCTTCCAGGGTAAAAAATGCAGCTCTTCTGCCATCAATCCGGTATATTTTCCCCCCATCATAGCGTTTTTCAACGGTCCCAAGGGTTGCAAGGCGAATTCCGCCCTCCGAAGCCGGAATATATAAATTCAAAATATCATCAAGAGTTGAGGTTCGAATACCATAGCCGGCGACCCTGATATCAGTTTCCTTGCCGTCATTCAACCATTTGTCGACAACAGGGCCATGGATGATCCAGCGAAGTGTATCAGCAATTACTGCAGGCATCATTCCGTTACGCGCAACTACAGAACGGTTTGGAATGAAATGGTAAACCATTTCGGGATCCTTAAAATTCAATACGGACTGTTTAACTTCAGGTAGTGTTCTGCTGGCACGCGCTGCCTGTTTGGCAATTGCTCTGCACTGCTCCGACTCATCACCTACCACCGCAACTTCAACAGAGGCTATTTTTTCTCCTGAGTGGTCGGATTTAACAGGAATAAATAAAAACCCGTCACCGCATAAATGACTCAAACCCCTGATCCGGGTTGAAACGGCAGGTATATCCTGTTGGCCCCGTTGTAGGCCGATAAACAATTCCATAGCTCCTTTTCGGGCTGTTGTTTGAACAAAGGCTATCTCAGGCAAAGCAGTAATAGCCATTACAAGAGGACTGCATATCTCTTCTACAGCAAGCGCACGTTTTTCCGGATCGAATTCAACCACAACACGAAGAAAATCATCTTGTGAGTCAAAGGTCAAGGTTTTTGCGGAGAACAGCATGAGCAGCATGGGTACCAAAGCCAATAACCCAAACAAGAAAACAAAAAAACGTTTATAGTTTCGTGTAGAGTGAAAGAAATACCAATAAATTCTGTATAATAAACGATTAAAAGAGCGGCTTAATCCAACCAGATGGTTTTTTTTATTATGACTAACAGGTCTTGCTTTTACCACAAGAAACGCAGGTAAAACCAATAAGGAAAGGGCAGTTGAAACAGCCAATAAGAGAATTATAGAAACCATAACCCCCCGGATTCCGGGAATCAGAAAATCCATAAACAGCAAGGGCAGGATAACCAGAATTGAAGTAGCCATTGAAAGCAACAATGGCGGCGCAAGGGCTCTTACCTTACAATAAAATAGAAGCGGGTTTGCTGTTCTGGAGACTGTCGCTATAACGATCGGAGCATCAATAATCAATCCCAAGGCAATTGTTATTCCAGCAAGGCTGTTCTGGTCAAGACCTATACCGAGTCTGTTCAAAATAGCCAAAACAAAGAACATGGATACAGGTAAAACTGCTGCAACAAGAAAAACAGAAGAAGTTGTATACAAAAACAATGGTAAAAAAAGAAGTACCAGCAGGAAACTTTGAGCTACAGCGCCAAGAGCCGTATTAATCATTGATTGTGCTTTTTTGCCGGAATCTGTCAGCACAACAGTATTCATATCAGACGCCAGTGTGTGAGGTAAAATAGATAATACTTCACGTGAAATTGAAACCGGATTGCCTTCGGAAGTGGACATAACAGCGATAACGACACACTCTTTTCCGTTAACGCGCACTATTTCATCACGACTTCGGGGTTTTTCGCTGATAAATGACACAGCATCCAAACGCAATGCCGTTTGCCCTTTTGGCACGGGTATCTGTGCGAAATCCGAAATAGCTGAAAGCCTGCCCAAAAAGATCAAGGGTTTAGAATGAAGATCTGTACCAACTCTACCGGATGAAGAAATAACATTTGCAGAACTTACGGATCGCCCCAAGGTAACAGGATCAACCCCGCCTCCAAGAGTTTTACCGATATCAAATTCAATCAGTACGTCCAGTATTGAACCGCCAGTAATATTGACATGCGCTACTCCGTCAATACGTTCTATCGCAGGTTTGATTGTTCTATCTGCAAAAAATCTGAGTGCATCAACATCTAGTGAAGGTGCTTGCAAAGCAACCATCATAACAGCATCCTGAGTTGAGGAGGATGAATATATTACGGGCTTTTGAACTGATGAGGGCAGTGTTCGATACACAGTATCAACAACATCTCGCAATTGCATATACAGGTCTGAAAGCGGATAAGACCTGGAAAAAAACAAGGAGGTAGTTACCTTGCTGTATTCGCTTACTGAACGAATTTCAAGCAATCCGTTAAACCCTCGCAAGGCGGTTTCTAGCGGGATGGTTATGGACTTTTCAATTTCTGTTGAATCAATTCCGTAATGTTCGAATTTAACAGTAAAAACGTGATAGTTTGTATTTACTGTTGTTCCTACTGTAAAATCTCTTACAAGAAAGAAGGCCAGTATCAATACAGCAGAGAACAAACATGCAACAAGAACAGGTCGGCTGTAATATCCTGAGCCTGTGTTCATGGAAGTCTCCGTAAAAACATAGCACTTAATACAAAGGGCATGATCAGCAGAATTGTAACAGTTGAGACCAGCAAACCGCCAATCAGCGTAATTGCCAGTGAAACTTGTGCACCTGATCCTGAAAATCTGAAGGTAAACGGCAACAGGGCTGCAATTGTCGTTGATACAGTCAGAAAAATCGGTCTGATTTTTTTAGAACACCTGTCAAGCACTTCACTTTCGGTGACGGCAGGTTTCTGATCCATTGTTGAATATACACTTTCCCACAGCATTATAGAACCATTTACAGCTGTACCAAACAGAATGATCATTGCGATCACAGCATAAATGTTCATTGTAGTATTTGTTAGCACCATTAACAGAACAGCACCGGAAAGAGCTGGTGGCACAGCCATAAGCAATATTAACGGAAATATAAAAGACTCAAATTGTGCTCCAAGCAGGACATATAATAAAAGTAAAACCCCTGCAATGATCACGGCTGCATCCAACATCATCTGCTTTACCTGTTCGTCTGATATGGATAGTATATCTGTCGAATTATAAGGTCCTGAATACTTTTTCAGGATTCTGGCATCTTTTCTGTTATAACGATACAGAATCTTGTCTGACTCCTGTATAGAGAAATTCCCGAGGACTCGAGCTGGCAGGCTTACGCCATCTGAAACCTTTAATGGAATATTTGCCAATTTCTCCAGCGAATCAATCGTTGCTTCTGGAAGTTTTACAAGAACCGGTATCTCTAGTCCATCACGAAGAATTGGTGCTGCTTGCACACCTCGAACAACTCCCTGCAACTGCTCTGCAAGTGTATACAAAGAGACATTAAATCTCGCTGCAGCTGTACGATCGGGCATGAAAACGTAATCTACGGTACGGTAATCAGGCAATACCATTGATCTGTCGCCAACATAACGCAATGCACGTTGACTTGCATCTTCAGGATCTGTACCGGTGACAATGACACGGCCAATGTCTATGCCCAATAAATTGGAAAAAACATCCT
>CAZXJV010000127.1:0-5595 GCA_964641135.1 uncultured Treponema sp.
GTACAGTTCTCCAAAGTTTCATTGGCCTTTGGCGACAGGGATATCCTGAACGGTGTCACCCTTAATCTGGCTTCCGGCAGCAAGGCAGCCCTTGCGGGCGCGAACGGTTCGGGAAAGTCCACCCTAATGAAGGTGCTCGCAGGCCAGCTTGCCTGCGATTCCGGTGAACGGGCTGTCCAGAAGGATACCCGGGTTTCGTACCTGCCCCAGTCCGGTATAGTTCACTCGGGACGCTGCCTGCGCGATGAAATTGAAACCGCCTTTGCCCGGGGCTATACCCTTGAGAGCAGACTTCTCGAGATAGGCGAAGAGCTTGCCCGCTGCGGTGCGGATTCGGGCGAGGCGGCGCGTACTGCCCGTCTTCTTGAAGAGCACCATACGATACAGCAGGAACTGGATTCTTCATTGTGGCACCGCCGCTCGGCGCTTGCTTCACAAACCCTTACCGGACTCGGTTTTACCGAATCCGATTTTGACCGGATGACCGGAGAATTTTCCGGCGGCTGGCAGATGCGTATTGCACTTGCAAAGATTCTGCTTGAACACCCGGACATCCTTTTGCTTGATGAGCCGACGAACTATCTTGATCTTGAAGCCCGTTCCTGGCTTGAGCAATGGCTGGCGGATTTTTCTGGCAGTTTTTTAATCGTCAGTCATGATCGCTATTTTCTTGATGCCACTGTCAACGAAGTCTATGAATTGTGCGACGGAGCGCTGACACGCTATCCCGGAAACTATACCAACTATGAGCGTGTGCGGGCGGTAGAACTGGAGTCTTTGATAAAACGGTACGATGCCCAGCAGGAGGAAATCGCCAAAACAGAAGATTTTATCAGACGTTTCCGCTATAACGCCAGCAAGGCTGCCATGGTGCAGGACCGCATCAAGCGCCTGGAAAAACTGGAACGTATCGAAATACCTGAAAGCTTGAAAAAGATTCATTTTACCTTCCCTCCTGCACCGCATACCGGCCGGCTTGTATTAACCACCAGCGGATTAACCCGGTCCTACGGCATGCGGACGGTGCTTTCACAGCTGGATCTGGTACTTGAAAAGAATGAACGGCTGGTTGTTGTGGGACGTAACGGTGCCGGAAAGTCTACACTGCTGAGGGTGCTCGCCGGCGTTGATACGGATTTTAGCGGTTTAATCACTCCGGGCGCCGGGGTTGCTGCCGGCTATTTTTCGCAGGATAATGCCGAGCTCTTAACCGGGCCCGAGAGGATCATAGACCTTTTGGAATCGGAAGCGCCTTTGGAGCTGATTCCGCGCCTGCGTGACATGCTTGCAGCTTTTTTGTTCCGCGGTGATGATGTGTATAAGCCGGTCAATGTGCTTTCAGGCGGTGAGAAAAGCCGTCTTGCCCTTGTGCGCCTGCTGCTCAAACCGCTGAATCTGCTTATACTTGACGAACCGACAAACCACCTTGACCTGCATGCCAAGGATGTCCTTCTTGATGCCCTCAGGCGGTTTACCGGCACGGTTATCTTTGTCTCTCATGACCGCTCATTTATTGAAGGGCTTGCCACACGGGTTCTGGAGCTTACCGCCGGAAAGCCGGGCAAACCGTCCCTGGTACGCAATTTTCCCGGTGATTATGCCTATTATCTGGATCGTATCCAGCGTGAAAGTACAGACAGCGCTGTACACCAGGCATGCGCCGGTGCCGCATCCGGGGCGCCTGCCGCGGTTTCGACAGGGAAGCTCAACTATGAGGAAGAAAAACGTCTCAAGGCAGAGCGTCGAAAAAAAGAACGTGAAGAAGAACGGTTGTTGGGTGAACTTGACGAAATTGAATCGAAGATTGCCGCTCTTGATGAGCGGCTGTGTGATCCTGTTGTGTATTCGGACCCGATCGCAAGCCGTGAGGTTCAAAAGGAGCTGGAACTGTTGCGAGTCAGGGCGGCTGCAGTAACGGCGCTATGGGAACAGGCTGCCGAAGCCCTGCAGTGAAGGAGAATACCATAATGAATGTTCTGGTAATTGGCGGTGCCGGTTATATCGGCAGCCATGTAGTTCGGGCTCTGTTGCAGGCAGGACACCGGGTAACAGTTTTTGACAATCTTTCCACCGGTCATACAGGGAATCTTTTTCCGGACGCAGCCTTTGTTCAGGGTGATATACAGAACCCGGCTTCATTGCAGGAGGTTTTTTCCCGTGGTTTTGACGGATGTGTGCACCTTGCCGCTTTTAAAGCTGTTGGGGAGTCAATGGAGCATCCCGGAAAGTACGCTGAAAACAATATCAGCGGTACTATCAATATTCTCAATGCTGCTGTGGGTACAGGCTGCATGAATCTTGTGTTTTCCTCATCAGCGGCTGTTTTTGGCTCTCCTTGCTATGTACCTATCGATGAAAAGCACCCGACAAAACCTGAAAGTTTTTACGGGTTTACCAAACTGGAGATCGAGCATCTGCTTGAATGGTATGACCGTCTTAAGGGATTGCGCTACGCAGCCCTTCGCTATTTTAATGCTGCAGGATACGACCCGTCGCTGGAAATTCGGGGGCTCGAACGCAATCCCCAGAATCTGATACCGATCATTATGGAAACAGCTATGGGATGGCGTCCCGGGCTGAAAATTTATGGGCGAGATTATGATACCCGTGATGGTACATGCATCCGGGATTATATCCACGTCACCGATCTTGCTGACGCCCATGTCAGGGCCCTTGAACATCTTTACCCGGGTGGAGAAAGCCTAACTGTCAACTTGGGTAGTGATACCGGCGCTACTGTTACAGAAATACTGGAAGCTGCACGCAGGATTACCGGACGACCGATTCCTGCATCCTATGTCGGGCGACGTGCCGGGGACACTTCAGCTCTCTACGCAGAATCATCTTTGGCACGCATAAAATTGGGCTGGTCGCCCGTTCTCTCTCATATTGATACCATCATTCAAACTACCTGGCAGGTTTACCAATCCTGGCAGGACCGGAGGCCTTACAATGAATAACACAGATGATTTTTCCACCATAAGCGAATCAATCCGTTCCAGTCTGGAGCAGATGATAGAGCTTGAAACCCTGCTTACCGCACTACCTGCACTTGCCCCTGAATCAGGAGGGGATGGTGAATTAAAAAAATGCGAAGCTCTTGAGACGTATTTGCGCACACTGGGGTTTTCAGTCTTTGAGCGCTTTGATGCCCCCGATCCGCGGGTATCACGCGGAATCCGTCCAAACCTTGTGGTTACTGTTCCCGGCAAGGATTCTTCGCGCGCTGTGTGGGTAATGACTCATACAGATGTTGTACCGCCTGGCGACCTGGAGAACTGGAACAGCGATCCATGGACTGTCCGCAGGGAAAGCGACCGTATTTACGGACGAGGGGTAGAGGATAATCAGCAGGGACTTGTTGCTTCTGTTTTTGCAGCCCTTGCCTTTATCAGGAACAAAATTCAGCCAGCCTGTGATATTAAATTGCTGTTTGTAGCAGATGAAGAGGTCGGTTCGGCCATGGGAATCCAGTACCTGCTGCGGGAACATGCTCTGTTCAAGCCCGGGGACCTCATTGTCATTCCCGATGGCGGTGACGACAAGGGCTCAACCATAGAGATTGCCGAGAAAAATCTTCTTTGGCTCAAAATAACCACAGAGGGAAAGCAGACTCACGGTTCCCGGCCTGACCAGGGAGCAAACGCTCATCTTGCTGCCTGTGATCTTGCTCTGCGGCTTAATGCCCTGGAAAAACACTTTGACCGGCGCGATCCCCTTTTTGATCCCGACCGTTCCACTTTTCAGCCGACCCGTAAAGAGACCAATGTTCCGAACATTAACACTATTCCCGGTGAAGATGTGTTATGCATGGACTGCCGGATCCTGCCGTGTTATTCGCTTGAAACAGTACGCGAGCAGATCAGACATCTTGCAAAGGAGGTTGAGACAGCCCATGGTGTGCGAATCAGCTGGACTGAGGAACAATCAGTGGAATCCCGTGCGACACTTCCGGATGCTCCGGTCGTTACTGCAGTTGCGAATGCCATCCGCAGGGTGTATGGTATTGAGGCCCGCCCGATCGGGATAGGAGGCGGTACTGTCGCCGCCTATCTGCGTAACGCAGGTTTTGATGCGGTTGTCTGGAGCCGTATGGATGAAACAGCCCACCAAAGCAACGAGTACTGCCTGTTCGAAAACCTGATAGGTGATGCGACAGTCCTTGCTGCGGTAATGTACGGGAATAATTAGTGGGCCGCCATGATTGGCGGACTGCGGATTTCCGGTCAGTTCCGCTGGAATTGCCTGAGGGTATACCGCCCGCTTTCCGTGCATTGATTGAATCTGCAGACGGCATTGAGGCAGAGGCCTTACGGCGTCAGGTTGAATATTCCCGTGAGGAGGCAACTGTTCTTGACCGGGAAACATCCGATCCGCTTGGTGAAAGCCGTTGGTGTGTTCATTCTCATCTGGTTCATCAGTATCCTGATCGTGTGTTGCTGCTTGCGACCGGCAGGTGTATCGGATATTGCCGGTATTGTTTCAGACGAAGTTTTACCAGCCGTCCCGACGGTTTTATCAGCGCTGATCTGATAGAAAAAACACTTGCCTATCTGGCGGCAAATCCCGGAGTACGTGAAATACTGGTTTCAGGCGGTGATCCTCTTACCGCCAGCCGGGAAGAGCTTTCGGGGCTTCTGGATGCCCTGCGCTGTACCCGGCCCGATATCCTTATCCGGTTATGTACTCGTGCGCCTGTCTTCGCTCCTCGGCTATTCACGCAACAGCTGATACAGGAGCTTCGTTCATTACGTCCGTTATGGGTGATTCCTCATATCAATCATCCTGCCGAACTTGGTCCTGACCAGCGCACAGTTTTAACGTCATTGATAGAAGCCGGAATTTCTGTTCAATCACAGACCGTCCTGCTTAAGGGTGTCAATGATGATCCGGCTATTCTGGAACGGTTGTTTCATTCGTTAGTTGTACTTGGGGTTAAACCGGGATATCTTTTTCAGTGTGATATGGCCCCGGGTACCGCACATTTCCGGTGCAGCCTTCCGGAAGCCGCCCGGATTTGGCGTCAACTGCGCCAGCGTCTTTCCGGGCTTTCGCTGCCTGTGTTTGCTGTTGATCTTCCAGGTGGAGGGGGCAAGTACCCTCTGGCACCGGTAGCTCTTGAAGAAACATGCCCTGAGGCCCTTGAAGTTCGGGGTATTGATGGAAAAGTATACAGATACGAGCCGTAATGTTATGAAATAGTATACGTTCCCTTGTCTGATTTTTTAGTTTTCCTTTTTTTTTTACAGTCACACACAATAAATAACGTTCCGTTTTTTCTGTCTGTGAAAGAAACAATAATTATCTCTGGAATCTATCTCTATTTATTGTAAAGATTTAAATATTTCTTGCCACTTATATGTCGCGCGTTCCCGTAAGCCCCGATGGAAGCGACATCCAGATCTGAATAAATACTTAAGCCTCTGCAATAGTTGGCATGAAAATTGCTATTAACTGGCGGGGGCATTCTATGTATAATTGTGATTCTATAAGTGAGTATCTCAGAGAAATCAGGAAGTATTCATTACTTGATTTTGATCAGGAAATGGAGCTTTCACGTCAAATACAGGATGGCAACATCAACGCTCGCAGAAC
>CAZXJV010000128.1:0-5533 GCA_964641135.1 uncultured Treponema sp.
TGTATGATCGTCTTCTTTTTTGTAGGCTTTGATGGCGGTTTCTATGTTGTGTAGGTCATTTAGGGCGTCAAAGATACGTATGATGTCGATACTGTTTGCCACGGCTTTTTGAACAAAGTATTCCACAACATCGTCTGCATAGTGCTTGTAGCCGACAAGGTTCTGTCCGCGCAGCAGCATCTGCAGCTTTGTCTTTTTTACACGGGCACGAATCTTTCTGAGCCTGTCCCAGGGGTTTTCGTTCAGGAAGCGAAGACATGCGTCGTAGGTCGCGCCGCCCCAGGCTTCAAGAGCGTTGTAGCCGATATCGTCTAGCTTTTCGAGCACCGGCTCCATATCTTCAAACGGCATTCTGGTTGCAATCAAAGACTGGTGCGCATCTCTGAGAACCGTTTCGGTGATTCGGACCTTACCCATTGTGTGCTCCATTACTCGATTACGACAAGAACTTCGCCGACACTGACGGCTGAGCCTTTTTCAACTTTGATCTGCGCAATGGTGCCGTCTTTGGGGGCAACCAGTTCGTTTTCCATCTTCATGGCTTCCAGGATGATTACAACCTGACCCTTGGTAACCTTCTGGCCTTCGGTTACTTCAACCTTCCAGATGGTTCCGGGCATCGGAGCTGTTACAGAAACCGATCCGGCTGCTGCGGGCTTGTCGGCAACTGCCGGGGCAGCTTTTTTGGCAGGTGCAGGTCCCGCGGCGCCTGAACCATCCGCAGCCGGGGCACCAGTAGCAGCTGATGCCGGTTTTCCTACTTCTTCTACTTCCACATCGTACTGGGTGCCATTGACCCGTATTAAAAACTTCTTCATGGTTGTGCTCCTTGGGTGCCGGTTTGATTTATCCAACCGTATTGTGTAATGCCGCTTTTACAGCGGAATGTTTCCGTGTTTCTTTGTTGGCCGTGTTTCCCGCTTTGTTTCCAGCATATCAAGCGAGCTGATAAGGCGGGCCCGTGTTTCCCGGGGTTCGATAATCTCGTCAACATAGCCACGGGCGGCGGCTACATAGGGGTTAGAAAATTTGTCCCGGTATTCTTCGATTTTTTCGGCCCTGGCTGCTTCCTGGTTTTCTGCGGCCGAGATTTCCTTGCGGAAGATTATGTTTGCAGCTCCGGCCGCACCCATGACGGCAATTTCTGCAGTAGGCCAGGCCATTACGATATCTGCACCCAGATGCTTGCTGTTCATGGCGATATAGGCACCGCCGTAGGCTTTTCTGGTGATGATATTGATTTTGGGAACGGTGGCTTCTGCAAAGGCATACAGCAGCTTTGCTCCGTGGCGGATTACACCGCTGTGCTCCTGTCCGACACCGGGCAGATAACCGGGGGTATCAGTAAAGGAAACAACCGGGATGTTAAAGGAATCACAGAAGCGGATAAAGCGTGCACCCTTGTCTGCTGAATTTACATCCAGAACGCCTGCCATAAAACGGGGCTGGTTTGCCAGAAAACCCACGGTTTTACCCTGCAGCCGTCCAAAACCGATAATAATGTTCGGGGCGAAGGTCTGCTGAATTTCAAGGAAATCACCGTTGTCAACAATGGTTTCAATCAGGGACTTCATGTCGTAGGGCTTGTTGGGGTCGTCCGGAACGAGTGAATTGAGCGGTTCAGGATCAGCTTCATGGATGGACACAGGGACGGGCAGGGCTCCTTCCGAAAGGTTGTTTTCCGGCAGGAAGGTTAAAAGGCGCCGTATTTCGTCAAGACAGTCGGTTTCGTTTGCAAACTGGAAATGGGCTACACCGCTTTTTGCGTTATGTACATCGGCTCCGCCGAGTTCATCGGAGGTTACGATTTCACCGGTGGTCGCCTTTATCACGTCTGTACCGGTGATGCACATGTAGCTGGTTTTTTGAACCATAAAGATAAAGTCGGTAATGGCCGGAGAGTATACTGCACCGCCGGCGCAGGGACCCATGATGACTGAAATCTGCGGAATTACGCCTGAGGCGATGGTATTGCGGAAAAAGATGTCTCCATAGCCTTTAAGGGCGTCAACACCTTCCTGGATTCGCGCTCCGCCTGAGTCGTTGATGCTGACGAAGGGGCATCCCATCTTGAGTGCCATATCCATGACCTTGGTTATTTTTTTTGCATGCATTTCGCCAAGGGATCCGCCAATGATGGTGAAGTCCTGTGAAGACACATACACATATTTTCCGTTGATAGTACCGTAGCCGGTGATTACACCGTCGCCCGGAACCTTTTTTTTGTCCATTCCGAA
This sequence comes from uncultured Treponema sp., assembly GCA_964641135.1. Lineage (GTDB taxonomy): Bacteria > Spirochaetota > Spirochaetia > Treponematales > Treponemataceae > Teretinema. The sequence continues at coordinate 2,238 of CAZXJV010000128.1, forward strand.
ATCGGTTGCCCGTGATTCGGCAAAGGCATCAATTTCGATAAAGCTGTTTTCGTCAAAAAGGTATGCGATGCGTTCGCGGGCGGTCATCTGACCTGCCGAATGCCTTTTTTCTACAGCGGCTGCCCCTGCACCCTGTACCAGCGCTTCTTTTTTACGGCGCAACAGATCATTTTTTTCCACTGAGTTCACAAGAAATACCCCTTTTGGTGAAATACCAAACGCCTACATTTATGGTAGCTCTTTCAAAACTCCCCGAGTTTTGAAAGAGCCTCCTTAATATGGAATATAAGCCGGGGACAGAATAAGGCGGGTTCGGTTTACCTGTCAATATCTTGCACCGTCAAAATGACAAAAAAGTTCATTCTGTCAGAGATCAGCGCCCATGTTCTTTACTCCAGATCCTCAGCGACAATGCCTTCGCCGTCAGGAACGTCGCGGATAAGGCGAGCGCCGATTATGCGTTCCAGATAGTCCGGCGGGAGCCCCGGTCGGAGGACTTTCTCCGTGCGCAGCAGGGCAACATCCTTTTCGCTCAAGCGATGTCCTTTTTTCAGTTTTCTTACTGCGTGGATCGAGCGGTTTGTACGCAGATAATTATCTGCTTCGGAGGGTGCCAGCTCCTTTCGCCCGGAACCGAGCACCTTCAGTACCCGGTCTTCCCCGTAGTCACGGCGCATGTTTTCAAGAATTGTCTCCCTGTCCAGTGTTTGGGCGGTACGGACGGCCTGAACCATCCGGGTAAAATCTGAAGGGGGCAGGGCGACCGGGTCATCAAGACCCCCGCCCGTGGTGGAAAGGGTTATGTGTTTTTCTACAGCGCAGGAGCCCATAGCTGTTGACAGAACCGGTATGAGCAGGGGGTCAAGAGAGTGATCGCTGACACCGACCGGAATTGAAAAACGCTGCGAAAGAGTATCAAGAATCTTCAGGTTATAATCCGATTCAGGTGCCGGATAGCTGGTAACGCAGTGCAGCAGCAGGCGGGATGGTGCGCCGGCGGTGAGGCGGATAGCGGTATCAATGTCTTCCATGCGCGAAACCCCGCTTGAAAGCACTAAAGGCACTCCGTAACCGGATACCTCTTTGAGCAGCGGATAGTGGTTCAGCTCCGGGCTTGCTATCTTTATTGCCGGAGGGGCAAGCTGGCGCAGCTGGCGGGCGCTGCCGATGCCGAAGGGGGTACACAAGAAAATGAGTCCCTTGCCTGCAGCGTATGCGGCCATTTCGGCAAAAAAATCGGGCGGAACTTCCAGTTCCTTGAAGCGGTCATACAGGCGCACCGGGCCGCCGGGCAGATGCACCAGACCGGTTTCAGGATGCAGTATTTCATCCGCGTAGACAATCTGGAACTTGACGCAATCGGCTCCCGAATCAGAGGCCGCGTCAATCAATTCCCGCGCATGGCTCTGGCTTCCCCCGTGCCCCGTGCCGATTTCTGCAATAACCAGTACTGATTCACCGGCCGTAAAGCTGCGTCCGCCGATTGTTATCATCGTTTTATCCATACCGGAATTGTAAGCTATAAACCGTAAAAAAAAAACATGCTCGACAAAACGGTTTGTCTGCGCTATTATTAAGTTGAATTTAACATCCATGTGCAGGAGATAACCGATGAAAGCAATCTATTGTGATGTGTGCCGCAAGGCTATCCAGGATCCGGTTCCCACCCGTAATTACTGGCATATCCGCGAATATGAAGTCTGTGATCCATGCAAGGAAGTCCTGGACAGCAAGCTGCGCCCGGTCGTACGCGGACATTTTCCCTATTCCAAGGACTGGTACGAGCAGCAGCTGATGGGTTTGATCCAGAAAAGCGTATCCTCCGGACGCGCCTGATTCTTTTTCAAAACCACGTTCAACTCTTCCGGTGCACAGCCGGACCTGAGGCATGTCATGCGGTATGGGGCATAATCTGCAAGGATTTTCAACCCTCTGCGCGCCTTGACATGCTTTTTTTATATATGGTACAGTTTTCCGAAAATATCCAACCGTACTTTTTTGTTAATAGAAGAAGGAGTCATCATGTCCGGACATAGTAAATGGGCGACAATCAAACATGCCAAGGGAGCCGCTGACGCCAAGCGCGGCCAGTTGTTCACCAAGTTTATCAAGGAAATTTCCATCGCAGCCAAGATGGGCGGCGGTGATCCCAACGCTAACCCCCGCCTGCGCACCGCCATTCTCAAGGCCCGCGGCGCCAATATGCCCAAGGACAATATTGAACGTGCCATTAAAAAGGGAACCGGCGAGCTCGGCGCTGCCACATACGAAGAGCTGACCTACGAAGGCTACGGCCCCGGCGGTGTTGCTGTTCTGGTTGAAGTGCTTACCGACAACAAAAACCGTGCTGCTGCAAACGTGCGCAACCTCTTTAATAAAAGCGGCGGAAACCTGGGTGCTACCGGTTCCGTATCCTATATGTTCAAGCGCAAGGGCGTCATCGAGTACGATGCCGAAGTATGCAACGAAGATGAAATCATGGAAGTTGCCCTGGAATCCGGTGCCGAGGACGTTGCCGGTGAAGACGGCGTTATCACTGTTACCACCGATCCTGCAGACTTTGAAACCTGCCTTGAGGCCCTGCAGGCAAAAGGCTTTGAATCTGTGTCCGCAGCTGTCTCGATGGTTCCCGACACCTACTCAACTCTTGATGTCGAGACCACCCGCAAGGTGCTCAGAATGATCGACAAGCTCGAAGAGGACGAGGACGTTCAGAACGTGTACTCCAATATCGACATTCCGGAAGGTTTCGAGGCCGAATAAGGGCCGGGCGGTTTCCGCTCATAACGGACCTGATACGGTTTCGTTTACAGCTTGAAGGAAAGCCGGTCAGAGCCCTGTGCCCGGGACCGGCTTTTCATTTTTTTGGGGGGATTTCCGGAGTGAAAACTGAACGGGGCACGAGGCGCGTGATCGGCATTGATCCGGGGTTGGCGTCAACCGGATGGGGTATCGTGGACGACGCGAACGGCCGGTACCGGTATGTGGCCCACGGCGTCATTACCACAGCTGCCTCCATGGCCCATCCCGAACGCCTTTTGCACATTCATGCAGAGCTGGAAGCCGTTCTTGACCTTTATTCACCCTCTGAAGCCGGAATGGAAACCCTGTATTTTGCAAAAAATGTATCAAGCGCCATGGCTGTCGCCGAGGCCCGCGGTGTGGCAGTTCTTACCCTGGCCCGCCGTTCAATCCCGCTTGGCGAGTATACACCGCAGGGTATAAAACAGGCCGTTGTCGGTGTTGCACGGGCCGAAAAACACCAGGTGCAGGATGCTGTGCGTCTCCTTTTGGGC
>CAZXJV010000129.1:0-5523 GCA_964641135.1 uncultured Treponema sp.
AATGCCCGCAGTAAAAGATCTTTTTGGCTTTGATTCCGATGGAGATATGGTTATTGATACCGGTGTTGCAATGAAGATTGATCAGCAGATCATGCCCTATGTGCAGATCGGTGGAATATTTGCCTTGAGAACAAGCGGGCTGGATACAAGAATCGATTCCACCGAACGACGTATTGCACAGCTGGATATCCAGCTGAAAGACAAGGAAGCCGATTTGCGGCGCCGCTATGGACAAATGGAAGGTGCGTTGAACAGCCTGCAGAATCAGTCATCGGCTATACAAAATTTCAGCAATCAGAATAATAATCGCCGTTAACGGTGAAGGAGCGCAACATGACAGTACACATCAACGGCATTGAATCAGCTATAAACCTTTCGGGTTGTAGCACAATGGGAGAAGTATTGGGACTGATTGAACAGAACTGTGAGGACAACGGTTCTACAATTATTTCGATTAAAATCGACGGCGCTTTTTTGGAGGCGGAGGAGCTTGACAGTTTATTCAATAAAAAACCGGATCAGATTACGAGTGTTGAACTCGGAACAGCGTCCGGTACAGACATCACAGGCATGCTCCGAAGAACGGGAGAAGAACTGGTTTGTGCAGGTGCTACCCTAGAGGAATTACCGGTCATGCTCCAAACAGGAAAAGACCAGACAGCAATAGAACACATCAAGGATCTTGCCGGACTGCTGCAAAGACTTACCCAACTGATTCCGCTTGCAGGCATTCTGGAAGAGAGTATCGGGAAAATTGAGGTTGACGGTATTGCATTCAAGGAGTTCCCGCAGATACTGAGTCCCCTGTTAGGACAAATGGTATCAGCCCTGGAAAACAGGGATACAATACAGGCCGGGGATCTTGCAGAGTACGAAATTGCACCCCGGTTGGTCAGCCTGGGTTCTGCTCTGCAGAACCTGTGACAGGCCGCTAACAGAGTGTTACCAGGGCCCTGTTAAAAAAAAGGAGATGAAACATGACCTTTATGCTGTTATTTCTGCAGGCAGGAAGTCCCCTTGCTGCCCGGTCCAGCGGGAACTATTTTATTCCGGTCATTGTTATCATCGCAATTGTAGCTGCCTTGAGCATCTATAATAATTACGTAAACCGTAATTCCGAAAAAACAAAAACACGTTCCTTTCGGGAAAAACCGGGAATTATTGCCGGCAGCACAGATCGACATGAAATCAAGCGGATAACTTCATCTTACGGGTTAAGCAAGGAGCAAGCGGACTATTTCCACCATATTTGTAAAACACACGATATCAAAGATCCAAGCTTTCTGTTACAAAATGTGGACAGCCTGGATAAACTGTTCAGCAAGGTATACCACCAGCTGAACGAAAGCCGAAATCCGGGCAAAGAAACCGAAGCACGTAAAACCCTCCTTTTTACAATACGCGAAACGATTGAATCAAAACGACGCATGGCCAGACTTATCCATTCTACAAAATCTCTTCAGACAGGCCAGGTTTTCAGTTTTTATACAAAAAGCGAGGAGCAATATCCTTCGCACATAATCGAAAACACTGTAATGGGAATGCTGTGCGAGGTTCCGCGTGATGTATTTCATAACGAAATTCGTCTTCCGCTGTGGTCTACCATAGATTTGTTCTTTTACACAAAAGCCGGCCAATCTTACCGGTGCAGCACCAGGATAATCGGATATGAATCAGGAAAAGGTGCCAACATGATGCTGCTTGGTCATACAGACCGTGTAAATGCACTGCCGAACCGCCGTCATTCCAGACGAAATATTACAACAGTCTGTACGTTCTGCCACGTGACTGTAGAAACAATTATAAACGGTAAACATTCAGAACACCGCTATTACCCGAGCAACAAGTTTTTTGACGGAAGCATGAACGATATTTCTGTAGGCGGGTGCAGTTTGACTACAATCACACCGCCCAAATCAGGAGAGTATATCCAGATTGAGTTTTCCCTGACACCGGACTTTCAGGAAAGCGTAGTTGGTAAAATTATCAAACTTAACAAGATTGAGGGTAAAACAGCTATTGCAATGCATATACAATTTGTTAAAATGAAGCGTGCAAGCATGAACAGAATTTTTTCTTACATCTACAACTACGGAGAGTCGTGATTTGACAGTCTTGGACATCACAGGGATTACGCGAAAAGAAACGGGAATTTATTACCGGCGTGAATTTTCAGGCCGTGCATTATTTGACCTTCCCGGTAAACAGGCTCAGGGAAGTATTGAATTTGTGATTGAAACCAGCCCCTTTGGCACAAAGGATATACATGTCACGCTTACAGATACAGTAGATTACCCCCTGCTTCCTGTATTAAACAGTCTTAAACGCTATATCGTCTCACTTGACGAGTCAGACCGCCTGCCTTGACCTGTCGGCAGCCTTATGTGTACAGTCCCTCATGATATTCCGAACTGATTCTGCTGAACAAACCATTGAACTGGGTACCCGGATCGGAGAAAAATTGCGCCCCGGCGATATTCTGGCAATGCGCGGTACGCTGGGAGCCGGGAAAACAACCTTCACAAAAGGTCTGGCCCGGGGACTCGGGATAACCGATGAGGTTACCAGCCCGACGTTTACACTGATAAGTGAATACCAGGGCAGACTGCCTTTGTATCATATGGATACCTACCGGCTGGAAGGTCCGGATGATTTTCTGGATCTGGGAGTTGAGGAGCTTTTGAACGGACAAGGTGTGTGTGTGATAGAATGGAGCGAAAAGATCCAGGAGATTCTGCCTGCAGACCATATTGTAATAACACTTGAATCTGTTGGCAACAACGGCAGACTTGTTACCGTTACCCGCTGGCCTTATGAGGAAATTATACTGTGAATATACTGGCCGTAGATAGTTGTACCGACATTCTTTCTGTAAGCCTTGATATTGACGGAAAAACACTGACATACCAACAGACAGGATTTTCCCGTCATGCAGAGCATATCATTACCGCTATTGATACGGTCATGCAGCAGGGAGGTATTCAGCCCCGTGAACTTGACCTGCTTCTTTGCCCGCTTGGCCCCGGGTCTTTTACCGGACTCAGATTAAGCTGGGCGGCCTTGCGGGGTATAGAACTTGCGGCGCAATGCCCTCTCGTCGGTATTCCGGTGCTTGATTGCTGGGCTTATCCGTGGGATCACTGGCCCGGTGCTGTCATTTCTGTAATGGATGCCAAACGAAACCGTTTTTACGCCCGTTTTTTCAGAAAAGGGAAACCGGTGAGCGATGCTGTTGACATCGGCCCGGAACAGTCCTGTACATTCCTTGACCCTGAAGAACGTATTTTGATAACCGGACCTGACGCACCGCTTTTCAGGGATCAATTATGCGGGGCCAATCCTTTGCTTGACTGTGTCGCCGCACCCCCGCCCTCCCACGGGCTGTCGGTTCTTTTTATAGATTTTGCAAAAAAGTATCCTTCGTGTTACACTCAAGGAATGGTGGATCATGAAGGTCCGCTGTATGTGAGAAAAAGTGACGCAGAAGAATCACAGTCCTGAACCGGACAATGCAGATGAATTACTCGAACTGGAAACCGGGACTGAGGAAGCAGACAAGGAAAGCCGTACGAACAGCCCGGAACACCCTGCAGAAAACGTAGAAGATTTTTTATCCGGTACCTGCCCTTCCTGCAATACAGACCTTCGTACCGCAATACGTCTGTACAGCAATCCGAATATTTCCGCCCTTTTTATGATGCCTGATTACACTATCGTGTATTACAGCCGCAAGGCAGTCACTCTGTTTGAGGGGTATTATAAACTTGGTAAAATGCCGTTTTTTAATATCTTTGCCCGGTCGCTTGATCAGGATCAGCTCAGGGATCTGTATGCATCATTGCGTTCTCAGGATCAGGGGTTTACCTGGACCGGCACCCTCCGCCATAAAACAGCAAACACCAAAACCATGTTTACAAAGACAAATATACTGCCCCTGTTTGATACCCACAGACAGATAGCAGGCTACCTTGCGCTGTTTGAAGATATAACCAACCGCTATTTTGCCCAGCTGCGCTCAACCTTCAGCGCAATTCTGGAAGCCGCAAAGCTCAAGGATAATGATACGGGTTTACATAATGAACGTGTTAATCACTATAGCCGGAAACTGGCAGAATATGTTCATAATCACCGGATATACCCCCAGGTTGATCTTGATTTTGTAGAGAATATCGGTTTTTTGGCGGCGATGCACGATGTTGGAAAAATTGGTACACCGGATTATATCCTGCAAAAACCGGGTCCGCTTACAGAACTGGAGTGGGCTATTATGCGCGAGCACACCGTTAACGGCACCTTTATTCTGTCATCCTATCCTGATCCCATGGCAAAGGAGATAGCGCTCAGTCATCATGAATGGTGGAACGGATACGGGTACCCCTTCAAGCTGGAAAAAGAGATGATTCCACTTGCTGCACGCATCGTCACTATCGCAGATGTATACGATGCGTTAAGGATGAAACGAACCTACAAAAATGAGTTTACCCATCAGCATGCCATGCAAAAAATTATTGCCAACGCCGGTACCCAGTTTGATCCGGTTCTCATTGATTGCCTGAAAAACATTCATGAAAGTTTTGCGAGTATCTGGAATTTGATGCGCGACACCGAAGGGTCCCGACTTGCCGACCGCGACCGCGGTTCGGAAGTGTTTGAGGTAATCTGAAGGTACACTACCTCACTCAGGTCTGGTCGGAAGTATAATCGCGGAGAGACTTTCCATATCGGGAGTGGATGTCGCAGCAGCACGGTTTTCATTCTGTATGGCAAGGTAGACTTCCTGTCTGAAAACCTTTACCGATTTGGGCGCTTCAACACCGATTTTGACCTGATCACCCCTGATCTCGATGATAGTAATGGAAATATCTTCGCCGATAATAATCTTTTCGTTGGTTTTACGTGACAGTATCAGCATCAGGAGCCTCTCTTGCCGGCAGTGTCCGGCACAAGGCTGTGTTTGGTACTCCAACGCGGGTCTGTCAGTATTGCCTGAAGCGCCTTGTTGTTTTTCTTGTTTATAATCAATGGACCCTGCAAATTTGCTGTAACCGGTCCACCGTCCTGTGGAATGGTAACAAGGGAAAGCACCACAACATCCGAAGGCGATTCAACACTCAAAGGGGCAAGCATTGAATCATCTACATCAATTTCGTAGTCCTGCATAAAAATAAACGGGTCAATTGCCAGAAAGGCCAGTTCTGCAGAATCCATTGACTGAACCCAAATAAAGGGTTTTTGGGGTGCATCGATCAGCGCGAACCGGTGGTATTCAGCGAAACCGTAGAATCCCTGTTCAAGTTCAATGATCTGTTTTTCCAGGATGGATACAGTTCCCAGCGCTTTTGTCTTTATTTCCATTACAGTTACCTTACCTCAAGTAGTTCAAAAGTGTGTTGGAGTACAGTTTACCCGCAGTGCTTAAAGCTGCCTGGTGGGTATATTCGTACATCTTAAGATCTGTGATTGCTTTTGTAAAGTCAAGATCTGCTTCACGGGATTCCGCAGCTTGAACGTTCGGTATCTGGG
>CAZXJV010000130.1:0-5273 GCA_964641135.1 uncultured Treponema sp.
GCTCCTATAACAACCGATGACATCCGCTCGATTTTGGGCGAGTACTCGGGAGCTTCTGTCCAGGTTCTCGGTGATCCCGCTGATCGCTTTTTCCAGATACGTCTGCGCGACGACGGCAGCGATCCTGATGCAAACGCAAACCTGCGTATCGGTCTGAACCGTGTTCTTGTTGAAGCCTTTGGCGCCGATCAGGTTGCTGTTATCAGTACCGATTTCGTCGGATCCCGCTTTTCAAAATCACTTGCCGATCAGGCAATATGGCTTGTAATTGGTGCACTCGGCCTGATCTGGATTTATGCAACAGTGCGTTTCCGGTGGGATTTTGCACTGGGAGCTGTTTTAGCGGTTATTCATGATGCCCTTATTATTGTTGCGTTTATCGTGTGGACAAAAATGGAATTCAACTCCATTACAATCGCGGCAATTCTTACCATTGTCGGTTATTCCATAAACGATACCGTGGTTGTTTTTGACCGAATCCGTGAAAACATGAAGTTCAATCCCGGCATGAATATCACAGATGTGTTGAACCTTTCACAGACAGAGGTTCTGGGCCGTACCATCATTACAACAGTCACAACCTTGTTGGCTGTCATGTCGCTGTATATCTTTACCACCGGAGACATGAAGAATTTTGCTCTTGCTCTGCCGATCGGAATGATCAGCGGTGTGTACTCCACTATTTACATCGCAAGCGCCACTATCAGCCTTATCAGCCGTTTCCGCAAGGACAAAGGTTTGATAAAGGAAAAAGCAAAGCCCGTTTCCAATGGCGAGCTTGTCTGAAAAAACAGGAACTGAAGACCAATAACCCTGTTAATAGCCCTGTCCGCCAAGAGCGGTCAGGGTTTTTTTTATCCCGGGTGCCTTTTTTTATGGATGAAAAAATACAGCAGACCCGGTCCTGCTGTTGAACAAGGCAGTTAAAATAGTTACTATAAAACCAGAATAAGGAAACTATTGAATGAAGGCAATTGAACTCGAAAAAGCATATAACCCGAAAGACTTTGAAGACCGTATTTATGCGGCATGGGAGAAAAACGGCTGTTTCAAACCCGATTCCCCCGCAAGGGCTTCCGCTGCTGTACAGGGAACTGAACCCGGTGCGTCGGCACAATCTCCCTTTGTTGTTGTTATACCCCCGCCGAATGTTACCGGTGTCCTGCACATGGGTCATGGCCTTAATAATTCACTGCAAGACATTGTGGTACGCTATCAGCGCATGACCGGAAGACCGACCTTGTGGCTTCCGGGTACTGATCATGCAGGTATTGCCACCCAGAATGTTGTAGAGAAACGGCTAAAAAAAGAAGAGGGTAAAAGCCGTCATGACTATGGCCGGGAAGCCTTTGTTGAAAAAACCTGGCAGGTGAAGAACGAACATCATGCCATTATTACCAATCAGTTAAAGAAAATTGGTGCCAGTGTAGACTGGAGCCGGGAACGCTTTACCCTTGATGAAGGCCTTTCCCAGGCAGTCCGTGATGTGTTTGTAACCCTGTACGAGCGGGGTCTGATTTACCGGGGAAACTATCTGGTTAACTGGTGTACTTCCTGCGGTACAGCACTGTCGGACGACGAAGTAGAACACGAAGATACCAACGGCGCCATGCATCATATTTTTTATGAACTTGAAGACGGCATTAGTATGGCAGACGGATCCAGTCGCATAGAGATTGCTACAACACGTCCTGAAACCCTGTTGGGAGATACCGCAGTTGCAGTTCATCCTGACGATGAACGCTATGCCTCTGTTGTAGGGAAGCGCGTAAAACTGCCATTAACCGGGCGTCTGATTCCTGTTATTGCCGATCACTATGTTGACCGCGCATTTGGAACAGGAGTTGTAAAGATTACTCCAGCCCATGATCCCAATGACTGGCTGGTGGGCCGCAGGCATGATCTGGAAGTGCTGAACATTCTCAATCCTGACGGAACCCTGAGCGATCAGGTTCCCGAACAATACCGGGGGCTTAAAACAGCTGCTGCCCGAAAAGCGGTTATTGCCGATTTGACCGGGCAGGGCCTGTACAAAGAAGAAAAGAAAATAACCCATGCCGTGGGAAAATGTTACCGGTGCAATACTGTTGTAGAGCCTTTTCTCTCGGACCAGTGGTTTGTCAAAATGCAGCCGATGGCCGAAAAAGCCCTGGCAGCCTGGAAAAACGGAGATATTGTCTTTTACCCCCAAAAGTGGGAAAACACCTATGCCCGCTGGATGGAAGGTATCCGTGACTGGTGCATCTCGCGCCAGCTGTGGTGGGGTCACCGTATTCCGGTATGGTATTGCCGTGACTGTGGCAAGATGACCGTCTCCAGAACTGACCCGGCTGCCTGTTCCGCCTGCGGTTCTGTTGCAATTCAACAGGATCCCGATGTGCTTGATACCTGGTTTTCCAGCTGGTTGTGGCCCTTCAGCACCCTGGGCTGGCCTGCCGATACAGCAGATCTTGCGGCCTATTATCCAACCAGCGCCCTGGTGACTGCATACGACATTATCTTTTTCTGGGTATCCCGCATGGTGATGGCCGGTCTTGAATTTACCGGTCAGGTACCCTTCCGCGATATCTATATTCATGGTCTGGTCCGCGACAAACAGGGACGCAAGATGAGCAAGAGTCTGGGCAACGGTATCGATCCCCTGGAAATTGTAAATGAATACGGCGCGGATGCCCTGAAGTTCACCCTTGCTTTCATGTGCGCCGCCGGACAGGATATTCTTGTTGACAAGGAATCCTTCAAGCTTGGCTCACGTTTTGCCAACAAGATATGGAATGCCTCACGCTATATTCTGGGTAACCTGGAAGGTCGCGAGATTGTTGCGGTTTCGCGTGCATCACTTACCGAACTGGACCGCTGGATATGGCACCGTCTTGACCAGGCAGCTGCCCGTGTTGGTACAGCCCTGACCAATTACCGCTATAACGACGGTGCACAGGCCCTCTATGAATTTTTCTGGAACGATTTTTGCGACTGGTATGTAGAAGCTACCAAACTGTCTTTCAAATACGGAGATGATGCCGAGAAGGATCGCGCAGTGTCAGTTTTGCTTTCTGTTCTGGAGGCATCCCTGCGTCTGCTTCATCCCTATCTGCCCTTTGTTACCGAAGAGATCTATGGCTTCCTTCCGCAAAACTGCGCAGAAGGTGCCGGTGATAGAGCTGCACAGCTTGTTACGGCCTTGTATCCGGAATCCCGGGCCGACCGCCGTGATGAAAGCGCAGAAAACCGTTTTGCCGCCTTGCAGTCCCTGGTTCGTGCTGTACGTGCGCTGAGATCTGAATGCGGTATCGATCCTGCCGCCAAGATACGCCTTGCCCTGTACCTTGTTCCTGCAAGCGAGTCCGGGGCAGCCAGAGAACATACGGAGCTTCTCCAGATGCTGGCCGGGCTTTCCGCTGTCGACTTTCTGGCAGCTGCGTCTGACAGACCCAAAGGAGCGATCGGTACGGTTGGCACCGGCTTTGAAGCCTTTGTTGTGGTAGGTGAGGGACTGGATCCTGCGGCTTTGATCACCCGCTTTGAAAAAGAGATAGCCAGGGAAGAACAGGCCGCTTCTAAAATCGAGGCAAAACTTTCGAATGCACATTTTACTGCGAATGCCCCTGTCGAGATTGTAGAAGCCGAACGCGAAAAGATGGCGGAAATACGTCGCCGGATCGAAAAACTGGGACAGTATATACAGGATTTGCGGTAACGCCGATGAATACCCAGGAAATGCTGGTTCTCAAAGGAATATATCTTGCACCCTACATGCAGCTTTCAACTGCCCTGATCGGCAAACAGCGGCATGCCGGAGGAAATATGTTCCGTCACCAGATTGATACCATGGGTATTCTGCTGGATTACGGCTATATCGACAGCGTACTGCTTAAGGCGTCGCTGATACATGACGTTGTCGAGGATGTTCCGGATTTCAATATTAACCAGATTCTCGAGATTGATTCTGAATCGGGCCAGGTATTTGATCTTGTTATGGAGGTTACCAAACGTGAGGGCCAGAACAAGGTTGATTACCTGAAGCGTATTATTGAAAAAGGCACACACCGCGCAAAGGTACTTAAATGTGCCGACCGCATCAGCAATATGATCAGTTTGGGCTTTGTGACAAATCCTGAATTCATCGAGCGCTATTGCGAAGAAACCGAGCTGTATGTTTTTCCTATTGCACTTGAAGTTAATTTCGAGATGTATCAGGAACTCATTCAGCTGGTTATTTCACGACGTCAGTACCTTGAGGATTCAGGGTTTTTATGCAGGCGTATTGATTCACGGCCTAACTGAGAGGACCGGTGAGCCAGTAGTTTTTCTTCGCGCCTGATGCGTTTTGTTGCTATCAATTGACACGGAAACCTTGTTTCCGTACAATATGGATATATTTTTATTGACAGGAGACTTACATGAAAGTAGGTATTAACGGTTTTGGCCGTATCGGACGCATGGTTTTCCGCGCGGCACTTCAGAATTTCGCAAACGACATTGAAATTGTCGGAATCAATGATCTCCTTGAGCCTGAGTATCTGGCTTATATGTTGAAGTTCGACTCTGTACACGGCCGCTTCAAGGGCGACGTAAAGGTCGAAGGCAACAATCTGGTTGTCAACGGCAAAAAAATCCGCCTGACTGCCGAGAAAGATCCTGCTAACCTGAAGTGGAACGAGGTTGGTGCTGAAGTCGTTGTCGAATCCACCGGTTTCTTCCTGGACAAGGAAACTGCCGGCAAGCACATTGCCGCCGGTGCCAAGAAGGTTATCCTGAGCGCTCCCTCAAAGGACGACACTCCCATGTTCGTATACGGCGTAAACGACAAAACCTATGCCGGCCAGAACATCATTTCCAACGCTTCCTGCACCACCAACTGTCTGGCTCCTGTTGCAAAGGTTATTAACGACGCCTTCGGCATCAAGCGCGGTCTTATGACCACTGTTCATGCTGCAACCGCTACCCAGAAGACTGTTGACGGTCCTTCTTCCAAGGACTGGCGCGGCGGACGCGGAATCCTTGAAAACATCATTCCCAGCTCCACCGGTGCTGCAAAGGCTGTCGGCAAGGTTCTGCCCACCCTGAACGGCAAGCTGACCGGTATGGCCTTCCGCGTACCCACCAGCGACGTTTCTGTTGTTGACCTTACTGTTGAGCTCGAGAAAGAAGCCTCCTATGAGGACATCTGCGCAGCCATGAAGAAGGCCAGCGAGGGCGATCTGAAGGGTGTTCTCGGTTACACCGAAGAATCCGTTGTTTCCACCGATTTCCGCGGCGAGGCAATGACCAGC
>CAZXJV010000131.1:0-5070 GCA_964641135.1 uncultured Treponema sp.
AATATCTCATGTAATTACGCCCTCCAAATGGCGTAATCTATCTTGACTGGATTTGTTTCCCGAGGTCTTTGTGCCTGATGCGGATATTGTGAAGATTCGTAAAATGGTAACTGCGTATGAACTTATTGTGAAACAGGGCACGCAGATCAAGAATCAGGCTAAAGCCATATTTCGGTCGAAGCTGATGCCAGTAGCCGTTGACATCATGGATAAAGGATTAGAGGAAGCGCTGAAGGATAAACGTATTGACGATGCAGATCGTTCAATACTAACCATGCTAAAACGTATATATGATACGCTTATGGAACAGAAGGAGGAGCTCAAGAAGCAAATACTGCTTCTTGGTTCCTTTCGGTTTCGGGATGAAGTAAAATTGCTTATGTCCATTTCTGGAATAAGTTTGATGAGCGCGACTGTTTTTATGGCAGATATTTGCACCGTGGAACGGTTCAGCTCTGAGAAGAAAATGACATCTTATTTGGCGAGTGTGGGAACTGTTGATTCGTCTGGTAGTATAACAAGGAATGGAGGATTGTCGCGACGTGGACGACGTACTTCGTATCGATACATACTTCAAGGTCTGGAACATATTGTAAACGGAAACAGGGACTTTCAGAAATTTAAGGAACGACATGCGTTAACACGATCAAACAAGGTACGAGCGGCGATTGTTCGAAAAACATTCGTTTCAATGTATTTCATGTTAAAGAATAAAGAACCATACCGGTTCTTGAACGAATCAATATACACACGGAAAATCAGAGACTTAAAAAAATACGGAATCGATTTCAAATGTGCTTGACTAACTACACTCATAGAAGGTTAAGCAAATGTTAGGCACACGCCTTCGGCGGGCGAAAAAAACATAGCGATAATTGAACGGGATATTGCTAACTCTATATATTATATATAAATAATAGACTTACATGATGAAAAAATAATAAATATGCAACCATAATATAGTTGCATTTGTGCGTAGGTTGTTGTATTATATAGTATGAGCCAAGAAATAAAACTAATAGAACGGCTTTTATCTAAACCAGTTGATTTTACCTATGATGAATTAAGAAAGTTATTAGGAAAACTGGGATATAAAGAAAGCCAAAGTGGGAAAACGTCAGGTTCTAGAGAGGCGTTTTGTAATGAAATAACAGGACACATTATTCGGTTGCATAAACCACATCCAACTAATGTGTTAAAACAATATCAAATAGAACAAATTGTTGATGAACTTAAGGCAAGGAGGTTGGTATGAAGGATATTTTACAGTACAAAGACTTTATCGGTTCTGTTCATTTCAATGCAGACGATGAAATATTTTTTGGGAAAATAGAAGGGGTAGATGATTTAGTTTCATTTGAAGGAAGTACGGTTAGTGAATTAAAGCAAGCCTTCGAAGAAGCTGTAGAAGATTATATGATTTTGTGCAAAGAGAATGGGAAGAAAATAGAGAAGTCGTATAAAGGAAGCTTTAATGTTCGTATTGCTCCTGAGATTCACAAAAAAGCAAAGATGTTATCAGTAATGCAAGGAATATCACTAAATCAATTTATACAAAAAGCAGTTGAACAAGAAGTTTTACGCGAATCATTATAAAATAAAGTCTTGGGAAAAAATTGCCTAACAACTGCTTCAACCTGACAATTCCTGTTGTCACGCAGTTTGCGCTCGCGTCGCTCGTTAGCAAACTGCGTGCCAAGCCGCTTCGCGGCACGAAAACGCAGGTTAAGCAAATGTTAGCCGGACCCTTCGGGCCGAGGAGAAAAGAATTACAAAATTAATAGATAATCACGTCTTCCATAAAGGAATCTATGAATTTGAATTACATCATCTTCAATGATGTAAAACAGAAGAAAATTATCAATGGGGATCATTCTATAGCCAAGTTTGTTAAGATATGTATCATCCAGTAATGGATGAATAAAAGGGTTCGATTCAAGTAAATCAATTGCGTCGTAGAATTTCTGAAATAATTTTATATGTGAGGTTTTCAGTTTATTTTGGAAATAATCCTTTATTTCTAACAGATCATTTTCTGCTGTTGGATATATTCGAGGAAAGTATTTTGGTGAACTCATTTATTCATTAAATCCTTAAGTAGCTTTTTTGCATCTTTCCCTGAAGCACCGTTTCTAATTTCTTCTCGTGCTTCATTCAATTTTTGGTATAGATCAATTCTGGCAAGTTGTTTCTCATAAAGTTCAAGGGACATAACAACCATATCACCGGCACCATTTTTAGTTAAAAAAATAGGTTCATCATTCATATGAACAGATTCAGATATACTGGTGAAATTATTTCTAAGATCTGAAATAGGGCGAATTATAGGCATAAACAACTCCTTATTATCATTATAATGATAGTAAAATGATAAGTCAACTAAAATACAACAAAAGAGAATGGTAATTGAATAGAGGGAAGGTGAATAGATAAGGACCTCGTTTACACTTATATAGGGACCTTGTTTACACATATATTTTAACGTATTGACCTCCCTTTTACATCCTGGATGCGAAGTTTTTTTCATCAAGGTAACCAAGAAGTTTGCTGCGAAAAGAGACACGCCAGATACCGTTACCAAGTTCCTCAAGACCAATGTGTTTATCAATAAGTGCCGTTGATACCATCACCCAATTATCCGATCCCCATCGAATGGCGCCGTTTTTGAAAACGCGCCTGACTTGGAGATTTGCGGGGTAGTCCCATGTGATTATTTTACTCGAATATTCACGATTAGAACGAACATGAACGCTGGCTGGAGTTTTATTGCCCAGTGATTGATGAGGTCGAAAGGTGTTGTATTCTTTAACATATTTATCCAGTCGTTTTTGTTCTAAGATTCGATTTGAAGCAGGAGGCCTTGCGGCCTCTGCCTTTAATTCTCTATGCATTCGTTCATGACGGCCATTTTGGCTTCGCTTTATATCAAGATAGATGACATAGGGTCTTTAAAAATAACTCATGAAGCTTCAAGTTCAAGACTTTCCAGGGAAGGGTTCAGTAGCACAATTTGAGGACCGACTATCTCTGGCATTTTGCTTGACCAGCGGATTCGTTTTTCTTCAAAAGCCTTTCGGTTAACTTCATTTCTTGCCTCGAGTATTTGGTCAGCAAGACCAGAGTGTTTCTGATTTGGCGTAACAAACGCAATTGATGAATGTAAATGCCTGTCATTATACCAGTTTAGAAAATCGGCTACCCAGTATTTTGCGTCGTCGATGGTCGCGAAGAATTACGGGTACGACTTCATGTTGTCGCATCCGGTGATAAATTTCCGGAAAGGGGATGCGGAAGTTTTTCACCGATGTTGACAACACTGTCAGGATTACAGCAGAGACGGAAGATGGGTACTCTCCATCTGTCTACAAGGGTAAAGCAATGATTTCAAAATCGGTTGCTTGATGAATTTGGGGTCTTTGGAGACTGCACTATTATTGACTATTCCAGCACCCTTAAGAAAGAACAAACATGTTATTCGTTCAGGCCAAAAGTACCGTATCGAGACTACTTATACTGCAGGTGTACCGTACTTCAATGGGTCCGGTACCACTGAACAAACACACAGGAGATGACGATGAAAAAAACACTTTGGTTCTGTTTGTCCTGCTGGCCTTTGGCACTATTTCTGCAGAAGGCATTAAGGCCGGTATCATTCTGGGCTCATCATGGGCATACGCAATTGCTGCTCCGGCCGGTTATCTCTGGGATAACGAAAGCCTTGCTTCCTATGGAATTACCGGCTTGTTTTATCCGGAGCACCAGAAAAAATATGAAGGTTCAAAGCACAATATGTACATTAACCCGGTCGAAAAACGGGAAGGCTACCCAACCACTTTGAGTGAACTGGTGTCCTGGGACATCTCATTTTTTACAGAACGGAATCCTTCTCTGCACATTTCCCACCATGGGGAAATTCGTATGGAGGGAGACAATATTATTCCGGTATACGCCTTTACAGACAGCGAACGCGGGTTTTATATGCTTCATGCCTACACAATAGAGGAAAAAGCGTCCTTCATGTTCGTCATGATTGCACGTTCAACAAAAGAGCGTACTGAATGCGAAGCTGCATTTCACGAGTTGGTTCAATCATTTCGCTATCTAAACCAGCAACCAAACATACGACAATAAAAAAACCTTGACCCTATGTAATCCAGCTGTATACTGAAAGAACAATACAACATGTTGAACAAAACAGGAAAATAATGGCGCTAAAACAGGGACACGAACACATTCTTTTCCTCCACAACAACACTGTAGCAGCACAAACTGCAGCACATAAACTTGCTGCTGACGGATATGCAGTTAAATCCGTTTTTAGTACAGAAGAAGCGGCTGCAGCATTGTCTGACTTGCCACGGCCGGTTTTTTTCCTTGTAGAACTTGACAGAGAAAGCAGTTTTCATTCTGTTACCATATCCACTCTCGCACAGGCAAATTCTGTTCCGTTTCTTTACTGGTCAGAAATGGATGCAAAGGAAACCAAAAACATTACTGCACAAAGCCCCGGCGCAGGCTTTGTGTTACAATGCGAACCGTTTGAGGCACTGACGGTCGCACTCCGCGTCGCCCTTACGTCTCACCGATCAGCCAAAAAAACCGAACAAAACATCGAACTGCAAACCATTCTTCAGAACCTGGAGATGGTTTTTTTTAAAATCTCACCATGTGGCGACTTTTTGGTTTCTGAAGGGAAAGGTCTTGAAAAGCTGGGATTGCAGAACGGCGAGGTTGAAGGAAGAAGTATTTTTGAAGTGTATAAAGATTTTCCGGATATTCTTGCCGGAGTAAAAAAAGCTTTAACCGGCCAAAAAGTCAGAGATGTCATTTCTGTAGCTTCACGTTTTTTTGAGGTTGTATACTCCCCTGTTTTTGACTGTGCCGGGAATCTCGTTTCAGTGACCGGTGTTGCGATAGACATTTCC
The DNA here is from genome assembly GCA_964641135.1 of uncultured Treponema sp. Classification (GTDB taxonomy): domain Bacteria; phylum Spirochaetota; class Spirochaetia; order Treponematales; family Treponemataceae; genus Teretinema. Next base: position 4,926 of record CAZXJV010000131.1, read on the forward strand.
GATCGCCTTGGCGCCGAGGCAGCCCTTGTTGAAAGCGAGGAAAAACATCGTTTCTTGTTTGAACATATGACGCAAGGTGTTGTGTTTCATAAGGGCACCTCTAAAAACCTGAGAGAAAATATGATATAGTAACGCCATGAAACAG
>CAZXJV010000132.1:0-270 GCA_964641135.1 uncultured Treponema sp.
CTGCTAAATCACGGACGGTTACTGTGACTTTGTAGTTTCCTGGTTCGCTTAATTGATATGAGAGATTACAGCTATTTTCTGTCACTATCTCAGTCACCGAATCAATAGTTTTTTCTATTCTCCAGGTCTTAATTTCTTCAGTGGGAGATTCAACATTTTGATCGAAAGCCTTAATAGCAAGCCTGATTTCAACAGGGTCTCGACTTACCAAGAATGATTCTTCCTTCTTATCACCAAAAATGTATGGGGATAAACTTAGAATCTCAGGTG
>CAZXJV010000132.1:280-5060 GCA_964641135.1 uncultured Treponema sp.
AATAAACCGTATAAATGTCTGAGTCGGTAAAATTTCCTACCTTATCTGTACCTCTTACCCGATACTTGTAACGACCATCTATTTCCTTATTAAGTGTTAATATTGTATTCGAAGGATTAAAGAAAGCTACATTGCCCCAACTTGTTGTACTTTGATTTTGTTCGCGGAATGCATGTGTTTGCATTCCAGACCCATTTCCATCAGAGAAGGGTGAGTACTGAAATTGCATTGATCGGTTCCTAGTATAAAAAACAGTATCGCTACGATTGGTAAAACTTAACAGATTTAATGAGTTTGATGGTGGGATTGGATTAATAAAATCCGCTTTCACCGTTTTTTTATAACTACTATAACCAATAGCCCAGTGATAGTCCCCATTGTATCCACCAGCATAAGCCGAAAAAGGAATAATTTGTATTGTATAATCTGAGTGATCTGAATTTCTCGATTGATTGAAGGTAAAATTAAAGGAACTATATGATGTTGTACCGGAAAATAAAATATCTTCGGCATTAAGATAGTTGTTGTTTACCGTAAAACGAAGTTCAGATGGTGGTGCATCATAATAAGCAGTATCATGGGAAAAAAAAAGTGAACTACTGTATGGTTGAAATTCATCGATAAAAAACGTAGACTTTTCTTTACGTGCTCTATAAATAATTATGTAATACAATCGCATATTCTTATTTTTCGGAGGGGTCCACCGAATCTGCATATTCAGGCCTACAAAACCACCACTATTTCCAGGAAGAGAAGAAGGAATTATACTTACTGATGTCACATCATTATCACCAGCAAATATCATTTGTGTAGCAACACTGATGAAGAAAAACAAGATAAACAGTTTCATTCGATTAAAAGAAAGCTTTGATTGATTTTTCATAATATTTCCTTATTTAATGAAGCTACATATGCTTTAAAAGTATATAGTCCGTTGAAGATTTTATTAATGCCTTAATTTATTATTAACTTAGCACAGGATTTTATAGTTAACAAGAATATTTTTTTTATCTTCATAATTATTATTTTATCTAATAACTAATTAAATCCCGCGTTCAATGACGAAGTGCGACAAAAACCTCTTCAGGTGTTTTGAATCCTAAACACTTCATTGGTCGAGTGTTAATCTTCTTGACTACCTTATCAAGTTGTTTTTGAGTAATCAAGGACCAGTCTGTTTTTTTGGGAAAGTATCTGCGTATCATACCTATCCGATTTTCAATACTTCCTTTTTCCCAACTATGATATGGATTACAAAAATACGCTTTTGTCTTTAATACCTTGTCGGTTAATTTATGGTTTGCGTTTTCTGTACCATTATCATACGTAATGGTTTTCCGGAGTTTCTCAGGAAATTTCTTCAAACTATTGACTACAGCATCATGCATAGCTATTGCAGTTTTACCTTTGATTTTTTTCGCAATTAGGTATCTTGATTTTCGTTCAACAGTTGCAGTAATTGCTGCCTTGCTTTGCCTGGAAACAGCTGTGTCTGTTTCCCAGTGCCCGGCCTCATTTCTGGTCTGTATTTGTAGATCACGATGCTCAATCATCGTACGATCCGGAACTCGTATACACCGCTTATTCTTTATACTGGAACGCTTTTGACGGTTCCTGTGAGCCCTCGGAAGCCATTGAATCAAGTCTCGTCGATCCTTATAGATCCACAAATATATGGATTCATAGTTTGTCTTATGTCCTGGTTTATCAAGAGGTTGTTTTCCCGCAATTAGTTCTGGAGTCCATTCTTCCTTGAGCTTTTTGACAACGTATTTTTGAATTACTGGGTTCGCGAGACGTTGTCTAGCATGACTTTCTTTTTACGTGTATCTGCTCGGATTTGAGCACGATTTGCCCGGTACTGAACATCATTGATCTGGGCATTGTTTCGATTAATTTCTCGATAGATAGTACTAGCGTCTCTGTCTATTTCCCGGGCAATATCAATAATGCGTTTACCGGAAGTCAAAACAATAGATATTTCCTCGCGATCAGCGAAGGATAGATGTATATACTTTTTCTGCTTTTCTGTGGTATTCCTTTCCATGGCGTTGCTCCTGCATTTTGTTGTTGTGGTAAACACATAATACAGGTTTTCATCGCTACTGGGGAGGGGTTTAGGCCCCTCCCTTTTTGCACTTCATTATTGAACGCGGGAATTCATTATTTCAATAAGAGAATATATTCTTTTCTACCGATTGATATCAACATACACCATATCTATAAAAAAAAGCTCAGTTTCTCTAACGCTACATTAAGTGTCACATCCGGTGATAAATTTCCGGAATTATCCGGTTTGATTTTTCCGGTTTTAAGCTCGTAAAAAGAGGCCCTTAACCCGCATAATGGTTGCTAACTACAACCCCCAAAAGCGGGAAAAGGAGCCTCTATGGAGCATCGTATGATGGACGCGCGAATTTTGCAAGCACAAGGCAAAACTCAAATGGAGATTGCCGAGATTCTCGGAGTCACAGACCGAACAGTCCGGAACTATCTGGCAGAACGGCCCAGGGAAAGAATCAATCCTGTCAGGGTGAGTAAACTTGACCCCTACAAGGAATACCTCCGCCACCGGATTGAGAATAATCCAGGCATTAACGGCGAACTTGTTTATGAAAGTCTCCGGAAGATGGGGTACACAGGCAAGCGATCAGTTCTCAAGGAGTATCTTACCAAGCTACGACGTGAATACTATCGGGTCGCGGTCGTTCGGTATGAAACTGAGCCCGGTTTTCAGGCTCAGGTCGACTGGGTTGAGTTCGGACCATGTATGGTAGACGGGAAACACCGAAAGCTGTACGCCGTCACTATGACGCTCGGGTTCTCACGGTTGCCGTTCGTCCGTTTCACGACAGACATGACAAGCGCAACTCTTCTTGCTTGCCATCAGGAAGCCTTCCGGTATTTCGGAGGCATCCCTGCCGAAATTCTGTACGACAACATGAAAACGGCCTGGGTGTATGACGGGGAGCGGTGGCGGCCGAATAAGCGCCTTGCCGCCTTTGCCTGCCATTACGGATTCATACCCCGTCGTTGTCAGGTCAGGAGGCCTGAGACGAAGGGCAAGGTTGAGCGCTTTAACCAATATCTTGAGGGCAACTTCTTTGCAGGACTTGAACGGCGCGACTTCATGCTCGACGAGCTCAACGAATCAGTCCTTTCCTGGATCGAAAGAATAAAACTGAACAAGGTCAGTGGTCTCGGAGAAAGTCGCGCTGAGCGGTTCGATCGAGAACGTGACTGTTTGAAGGCGATTCCGGAATCCCCGTTTGATTGCCGGGACGCCATAACGCTCATCGTCTCGAGAGAATCGTGCATTACCTGGAAAACAAACCGCTACAGCGTCAACCCGAGCCTTATAGGGCGTGAGGTGGTGTTCCGACCTTCGGTATTCGCATCTTCCGCCGATATTTTCGCCGGTGACGCCTTCATAAAGAGCGTTGTACTAGAAAAGGACGGCGCAATGCGTCGTGTCATCGACCAGAGCGACCGGGAGGAGATCCAGAAACGTTGGGAAATCGATCGGGAGCGGCAGGCAAGGGTTCGCTTTCCTAAAAAGAGAGTTTTTCAGACAAAGCACATTGATGTGATTATCAGGAATCCCGCTTTCTACGACGCGCTCATCCCTGGGGGTGGCTTATGAACACGGCGATCTCAACCATCTCGATGAAACTTGATGAACTGGGTCTGTCCTTCATGTCCGCTTCGCTGGAGAGTTATCTGGCCGATCAGTCACGAAACGACAATACGCTGATTGAACGACTGACAGATCTGGTTGACCTCGAGTACATACCTCGCAAGGAACGGGCAACACGGACACGCCTAAAGATATCGGGAATGCCGCAATATAAGCAGCTTTCCGAATTCGATCTTTCCTGGTTGAAGGGTGGACTCTCCAAGGCAAAACTTGAAGAGCTCGCCTCTCTTGCGTTCGTCGACCGTAAAGAAAATGTGTTTCTTCTCGGTCCTTCTGGAGTCGGGAAAACACATCTTCTGCTCGGTCTTGGTACGAGCGCCTGTCAGAATGGATTCAGCGCGTATTACATGACCTGCCACGACCTCGTTGAGACGCTCGTTCGAGCCCGTGACCAAAATCGTCTGAAGCGGAAACTCGATTGGTTCAGAAAGCCGAATGTGCTTCTGATTGATGAGGTTGGCTATGAGCCGCTTACGTCAGAACAGGCGCATGTGTTCTTTCAGCTTATCAATGTCCGCTATGAGTGCGGTTCGATTATCATGACGAGTAATAAGTCCTTTTCGAAATGGGCGGAACTTATGAGCGATGAGGCGGTAGCAACAGCGATGCTGGATCGGCTTCTTCATCACTCGCATACCCTGAGCTTACAGGCGGATTCCTATCGGATGAAGGAGCGCTTGAAAGTCGGAGCCGTTGGCTTCGAATAATATTTTTTTGCTTGAAACCGGAAAATTCTCGCCGGATAAAAGCGGAAAATTTAAACCGGCCTTGACAATTAAGTATAGTTTTGATGAGAATCAGAGCGATATGTTCTGCAATAAGTATTCCCTCTGGTTTTTCAGAGAAACCGGCTATTTATTGTTTTATGCTTCAAAAACTAAGATCTGATTCATGCAAAAAATATCCGTCAATTCTCTCGCACCCAGCGGAGGACATTTCCGAATAAAACAAAACGGGAGCCGTTTCCGACTCCCGCTCTTTCTTTGGCGCTGTCAGGCGCCAGCCTAATGACCGAGTTAAGCTGCAGACCCAAATCCAGTCAAGATAGATTACGCCATTTGGAGGGCGTAATTACATGAGATA
>CAZXJV010000133.1:0-5038 GCA_964641135.1 uncultured Treponema sp.
GTTCTGGTACCGAGCGGATGGCCAGTATGTAGGGAGGAAGGACCGGAATGCGGGCATTTTGACTGCGCAGGGCCTGTGTTCCTCCGGCCATCAGTGCAATGCCCGGAATATTGCGCTGCATCATGGAAATTTCGGCTGCGGTGTTTGCCCATGTTATGCGTACATCTTCATTTGGCATGGAGCCTCCTGCGCCGGTGTTCGGCGGCCTTCCGGATACCTTCTGTCAGTGCAAAGATTTCTGTGCAACGGCACTGCGCTCCGGAAAAATGCAGATTGATATCTTCACGGGTCGGCCGCGATATCCGTTCCAAAAGGTCATGCGTCAGCAGTATTTTACCGGCATCGCAGAATCCGCACAGATGTACATGAGCTTGCTGGAACCCCTGTTTGATATCATCATATTCGGGTTTTTGCTTGAAGTGTTCAAGAGTTTCAATAGAGCAGTTTTTTATCTGGAAGACCGGCAGCAGACAGGATGGTACCGGTTTACCGTCAAGAAGAACCGTACAGGCACCGCAACGCCCGGTAAGACAGCCTTCCTTTGCTGCAAGCAGTTTGAATCTGTGCCTCAGAATATGAACCAGGCGTTCGGAAGGGTTTGCATCCAGATGTATCGTTTTTCCGTTCAGCGTGAAGGTTATTATCATCAGCCTTCCTCCGGTTTATGCAGTGCCTTGAACAGGGACTCCGGACTGATGGGCAGGGATGTCGGAGTTTTCCCGGTAATTTGCCGGATTGCAGCAAGCGCAGCAGCTGGTACAATCGTGTGAGCAAGGGAGCCTATACCGCGTGCAGGTGCCGTGGAGTCCAAAAACTGGATTACCGGTTCGGGGACCTGAACCGCAGGGAGCAGGTCATAGGCTATACCTTCTACCGGAACAAGGCGTCCGTCTTTGATAGTGACCCGTTCGGCAGTTAGGCGGGAGGCTGCCTGAATGGTAGTTCGTTTAAGGGTAGCAAGAGCATCTTCTTTTGACAACAGTGTTCCGGCTGCAACTGCGAGCCAGATGTTTTTATATCTGACCTCGTAGGTGTACGGATCCAGTTCTACTTCGGCCACACATACTGCCGGGGTAGCCGAAAAGAAGGGTTTACCGGTCATTGTTTCTGAATCCCATACGTCGTTCTTTCCGGGTTTCCATGTTTTTTTAACAGTGATGGGAAGGGGTTGTCTGAACCGCAGTTTTTGTATCGATTGACAGCATTTTTCAACCAGCTGTGTCATGATGCACAGCTGGGTTGAAAGGGTATTCGGCCCGTTTGGTGGAACAGAACCTGTTACGACCGGAATAAATGATACTTCACTGCGGGCAATTCCAAGCATGGTTATGGTCATTTATGTAATAACCCGTCTGAGGGCGGGTGAAAACAAGGGCCCTTCGATAACAACGCTTGAATCTGTGTTCATGCGTATTTGCAGGGTGTACCGTGTTTGTTCTGTACCGCCGCCAAGAAAGCCGTTCCCCTGGAATCCGAAGGCCAATCCAATGCCTCTCACCGGATGACCGGAACCCTGACGATTAAGGCGATTATTATATTCCCATGCCGTATTTTTTCTGGGGAAATCGCTGGCCGAACAGATCAAGGTGAACAATTCTGCCACCTCGTCGTATTTATCCAGAATCATTCGTTGTGAATGAAAAAGCTGTGCTGATCCGGTATTCAACAATTTCCACTCGATCGGCTGATATCCTTCGTCTGCAATAACGGCTGACAGATGGTTTTCAAGTGCGGCAATAGCCTGACCTTCTCCCCATCCGCACAGGGCACCCATCGGTGGCAGACTTGTTCTCAAAGCATAGACTTCAATCCGCCATGCAGGCACGGAATACAGACCCGGTGCAGATACAGCAATTCGTTCCAGGACTTCGTCTATCAGCGGACTGTAAGCGCCGCCGTTAATCAAAATCCTGATATCCATCGCTTCAATTGTACCATCATCATCAAGTACGGTTCGGTGCCTGAAACGGGCTGGGGCAGATTTAACTGTAAACAGGAAGTCTTCCTGTCGGGACAGCATTATCTTGACCGGATGCTTGCACAGTACAGCTGCAAGCGCTGCCTGTGCTGAAAGCAGTGACGGATACCAGATTTTTCCATCCATGGTTTCACCGGATATTGTCGGACTGACTACTATGTCTGCCGGATCCAGATCCAGGGCTGCAGAAACAGTTTTACGTACATGATAGGGCCACTGGGTTGCTGTGCGGACAAGAAGGCGTTCCTTGTCAAAACTTACAACTGTACCTATCGGTTCGGCGTAGTAGTGATCCTGCGGGCCTGTCTCAAAATGTGTTTCATGTACTTTTTTTCGTTTTGATAATACGGCATCGGGATTACCGGAGACCAGTACCCGCTTGGCAATAATCTGGGAACCGGAGAATTTATCGGTAAACTGAAGCGGTTTTAAGGGTTCCGTTTCAATCAGAACTTCACAGACCAGTGACTGCACCCTGCCCAGATCCGGTCCTACAAGAATTCCCAATGGTTCTCCGTAATACTGAATTTCATAGGGTGTAAAGATCGGTATGGATGTACCCATGGCCGAAAGCCGGTTTTCGCCGGGAATATCAGTCGCTGAATACAGATGGTACCCGTCGTCAAGAGCCGGACAGCGGATATCTACAAGATAACCCCGTTCGATAGTCGAGCGTATCAAAACACCGTAGTACTGACCGGTTGTATCAATGTCACTGACAAAACTACCTTGCATTTGTCAGTCCCTCCGGTAGTTTTTACACACTTCGCACACGGTATCAATTACCCGCTGCACCATGGCTGTATCCATACCGGGCCAGAACGGCAGAGATATTGTTGATGCTGCGGCAGCGGCAGCAGCCGGAAAATCGGTACTTGTCAGACCGCAGTGTGTGCGGTACCAGGTAAAATCAAAGTGCGGAATAAAGTGCATCGAAATACCCAGGCCACGAGCCTGCAAGGCTGCGGCCAGTTCATCTCGTGTAACACTAAATCTTTCCGGATCAAAGCGCAGCAGGTACAGGTGCCAGGCATTTCCCGGTCCGTCAGGAGGTAGAATAAGGCCCGGTTCCTGCGAGAAGGCTTCAGTATACCTTATGGCTATTGCAGTGCGTTGTTCCAGCAAGTGATCAGCCCGACGAAGCTGTACCCTGCCGATTGCTGACAGAATATCAGGGAGATTGAATTTCCAGCCCAGTTCTGTTACGTCATAAATCCAGGACGCCCTGGTTGATGTATACCGGTCCCAGACTGTGCGGTCGATACCGTGGGACCGAAGGCGTCTGATCATATCGGCTGCTGCAGGGTCTTTGACGCAGATCATACCGCCTTCACCGGTTGTAATCGTTTTTGTAGCATAAAAAGAAAAAACACCTGCATCGCCGATAGTACCGGCCGTACCCAGGGGGGTGCGGGATGGAAAGGCATGAGCCGCATCTTCAACAATCGCAGCCCCATATCGTTCACCGAGATATAACAGATCCTGCATCCTGCAGGGATTCCCCGCAATATGAACCGGAACTATAGCCCTGACGTTTTTTTCACGCTTGAGGATGTCTTCTACCCTGTTGGGGTCAATATTATAGCTGGCAGTTTCTACATCGGCCCAAAAAACGCGAGCTCCAAGATGGAGTGCACTTGATGCAGTGGAAACAAAGGTATACGGGGTGGTAATTACAGCGCCGGAAGGACCGGCTCCAAGCGCCTGTAGAGCCAGCATCAGACCACTGGTCGCGCTGTTTACCGCCAGCGCGCAGGTGCAGCCTGTAAACTCGGCAAATTCTGTTTCGAATGCCAGGGTCTCAGGCCCGGTCGTCAACCATCCGGACCTCAGTACACGTAAAACAGCTTCTTCTTCCTCTGTTCCAAAATCGGGTTTGAAAAACGGTATAGTGGTGTTAAGGAGAACCTTGTCAGACACAGCAGGCCTCCCTGTAGGAGGGTATGTGGTTGGCAAGGAGTTGCGACAGGGCTGCGGCGTTGCGATACAGATCTTCTTTACCTTTTGTCAAAAAACAGAAGGGCCGTAACAGTTCAACCAGAGTATGCGGGTGCGAATCCGGTACACTGCATTTTTGTTCAAGTTTCAGGATACGCGGATGTTCTGTCGGTATTGGCTGTTCGGCTGGCGACCACAACGGTTCATCCAGACGTTCACCGGGTCTTTGTCCTATGAACGTTATTGGTATGTCAGTACCTGGCTCATACCCCATGAAGCGTATAAGCTGTTCTGCGACTTCCAGTATGCGCACCGGCTCGCCCATATCCAGCAGATAGGATTCACCATTGACGCCTACACCGCCAGTTTTTAATACCAGAGAACAGGCTTCCGGAATGGTCATAAAAAAGCGGATCATACGGGGATCAGTAACAGTTACCGGTCCGCCTTTTTTTATCTGATCAATAAAGAGAGGCAGGATGGATCCTCGTGAGCCAAGGACATTTCCGAACCGCACAAACATCCATGCCTGATTTCCGTCCTGTGAACCGGTTGCTGCAGCTGTAACCAGCTGTTCGCACAGCATTTTGGAGACTCCATAAACAGATACCGGATCAACAGCCTTGTCGGTTGAAACCAGCACAAACCGTTCAACACCGGAATCCCGGCACGCATCAAGCAGGTTAACAGTTCCAAACACATTATTCTCGATTACTGCAACAGGATTTGCCTCCATCAGCGGAACATGCTTGTAGGCTGCTGTATGAAACACTACGTCGCACCGCAGCTTTCGCAGGATGTAGTGCATATAGGTCCTGTCTTTCAGTTCGCCGATAACCGGAACAATGGTTGCTTTTTCACCGACCCCTGCCTCCTGAAGCAGGCGCAGTTCCCGGTCGATCTGGTAGATAGAGTTCTCACCATGGCCGAACAGGTAGATGCGTTCAGCACCCCCGGACAACAGCTGGCGGGACAGTTCACTGCCGATAGATCCTCCGGCTCCGGTTATCAAAACCCGCTTGCCACGCAGGTAGGCAAGACTTTTTTTCAGGCTGATAGCTACCGGGGATCGACCTAAAAGGTCCTGCGGGTTTATTTCGCGGGCCTGAATAAGATGAGCAG
>CAZXJV010000134.1:0-4977 GCA_964641135.1 uncultured Treponema sp.
CGAGGCGATACAGGCCCCAGAGACACAGGATAGTGATTGTTGCACCGGTAAAAATGGCCAGATTGCGGATCCCGGCTGAACGCGACCGCCTGGCACCGTTCACGGCGGGTCGGGGAATCAGAAGCTCTGCTAAAACCGTATTGAACAAGACCAGGATAAAGCTGATTCCCCATATTCCGGTATATTCCGCAATCTGGATCAGGGGAACCAGATCGCGGGAGGTCATGACAATGGTTCCCCAGGGGTAGGCCAGGAAACCTGTTGATTTTGACCACTCCCACAGGGTCCAGACAAGAGCAAAGGCCAGTGGTCTCCAGGGCAGTCGGCGGTCGGATGCAAGCTTGAGGGCAAGTCCGGGGGTTATGCCAAGGAAAAAACTGGCAAGGGTTGAGGCCCCAAGGGTAAAAATGGCGAAATCCTTGAAATAGGCCAGCCAGAAGCTGGAAACAAGGTGGACAGTGGCTACATGTATACCGCATAAAACCGCTGCGCGCCGCCAGGAGAGTCCGGAGCGGAACACGAGATACAGGGGAATCATGCAAACCAGACCGGCCGGCATAAGGCCGAGCTTGAAAAACTCGTTCGGGATACCGAGGGCAAGCAGCAGGGCGGAAAGGATGGTGAGCGCGATCGATGGTAACAATGTCATAATTGACAAGGATTTTACTCTTTTTTATTGAATGAATTCAATATTGCCCGTATTATATCGATATGCAGAAAATTGGTGCGCATCATGTTCAGGAGTATGAGGCTGACTCCGAGGTACTGGTCAAGGTTCCGGGCCGTTTTCATTTGCTGGGTGAACATACCTGGTTTGCCCGGGGTAATACTCTTTCAATGGCGATTGATCATTATCTGTATATGACCGTGTCTGTCAGACCGGATCAAAATTACCGGTTTTTTTCTGTGTCACTGGGGGAACGCAAGAAGGTATCCGCTTCCAACCTGAAGTATCGCCGGGAGGATCGCTGGGCAAACTCGCCCAAGGCTGTTATATCCTCCTTTATTGAATACGGGGTTACCGTACCGGGACTGAATATTACCATTCAATCAGAGATTCCCCCGGATGCCGGACTGGGTACCCCGAATGCCCTGAAAGTAGCGACTGCCTTTGCCCTTCGGGCCCTGTTTGCGCCCGGTATTGATGATGATACCCTTGTCGCCATTCTGGAGCGGGCCAATACGCACTTTCTGAAAACATATGCACACCGCGCGGACATATTGACCGCAGTTTTTGCCCGTGAGGGGCACTGTGTTCGTACCGATCATAACAAGGTAACTGCCGATCTTGTTCCGTTTCCCCAGGAAGGCTACGAGATTGTGCTTACAGACTCCAGGGTTCCGCGCCTGTTGGCCCGTGAGGAGCTTGGACTTCGTATTCAGGAATGTATAGAGGCATATCAGACCGTACGGTCCGATCCGGATACCCCGGCAGATTTTTCGGCCATGACCGAAGAACTGCTTGAAGAAATTATGGATATTCCGGAGTCTGTGCGCCGCAGGGTGATCTATATAATCAGAGAGTCGGACAGCGTGCGAGAGGCGGTACAATCCCTGCATAATCGTGATTATGTACATTTTTCCCGCATTGTTAACCGTTCACATGAGGGACTGCGGGACCGCTTCGAGATTTCCTGTCCCGAACTTGACTGGCTGGTTAAGCGTGCCCTGGAATTTGTTCAGCCAGACAGCCCCGACCTTGTCTGTTCCCGTATGACCGGCCGGGGTTTCGGCGGCTGTACCTATGCCATCCTGCGTTCAGGATCGGCTGCTGCCTATGCGTCAAAACTGGACGATTACGAACGGATCTTCGGTTTCAAGCCGGTTCAGTATCTGGTACGGCCCTCTGACGGTGCCGGTGTTTTATGATATACTGCCGCTCATGAGAGTTCTTGTAACCAATGATGACGGTCTTGCCTCGGACGGGATACGTATTCTTGCTTCGTTACTGGCTGTCGAGCATCAGGTATGGATTGTGGCTCCGCACAGCAACCGTTCCGGTGTTTCGCACGGAATAAGCCTGACCGACCCCCTGGTGCTGCGCCCTGAAAGCGAACAGGTATGGAGCTGCACAGGCCTTCCTGTTGACTGCACCATCATCGGTTCTCAAGGGATCATGCCTGAACGACCCGATGTGGTTATATCCGGCATTAACCGGGGCGCGAATCTTGGCACTGACATTGTCTATTCCGGTACTGCCGCCGGTGCCCGTCAGGCTGTTATAAACGGCATGCCCGGAATTGCGGTAAGTATGATCGAGGGTGAAGGTCTGTACCAGTGGGAACCGCTGGCCCGCTTTGTATGCAGTAATCTGACAACGTTGATCTCCCTGTGCAGCCGTGATGTTTTTGTCAATATCAATGCACGTTCTGCCTCATCCTGGAAAGGAGTTAAAATGACCGGGATTTCCAGACGGGATTACCGGGATACAATACACATGCACGCCGGTCCGGACGGCTCCCGGTACAGTTTTTTTCAGGGCGGCGATATCCGGACTGAGGGCGACGATAATTCGGACTGGGCTGCAGTTCAGGATGGCTGCATTGCTGTTTCGCGTGTGCTGGCCCAGCCGGTCAGCGTTCCTGTAACAGACGGGTGTGAACCCGGTTTTATACTGTAAGAAACCGGGCGGAGGGAAAAGATGGCACAGGATTTACGAGCGGGGATTTCACGGTACCGCGCCGGAGAATATGAGGCGGCGCTGGCTATTTTGTTGGCCCTGCCCGGCGGTAATACAGAAAACAATCTGGAGCTTGCATATTTTATAGGTCTGTGTCATGCCCGCCTGGAGCGTTACGATGACGCGCTGGTATATCTGGAACAGGTGGTCACCGCGGACAGTGATCTTGCACGGGTATATCAGTGCCGTATGGTGTTGTCGGTGATCTATGCCCTTACCGGCAGAACCCGGCTTGCAGAGTTTGAACTTGGTAAACTGATGGATGCCGGGTATGAGTCCGCACAGGTATGCTGCGCTCTTGCCTGGATTGCCTTTGAACATGACCGGATTCAGGATGCAGTGCAGTGGTATGAAAAAGCTCTATCCCTTGATGCAGATAACGCCACAGCCCTGAACGGCCTCGGCTTTGTGCTTGCCAGCGAGGACCGCGATCTGACCCGGTCCCTGTCGCTGTGTAAACGCGCTGTTGATCAGCGACCGGATAGCGCCGCCTGCCTTGATTCGCTCGGTTGGGTGTACTACCGTCTGGGGCTGGCCATCGAAGCCCGTACCTATATTCGCCGCGCCATGGAAAAAGACCCGGAGAACCGGGTGATTCGCGAACACTATGAGGTTGTTCGGGATATGCATGTGGGAGGGAAATCGTGAAAAGCTGCTTGCACCGTTTCCTGCACAGTATGGTCTTTTGTTTTTTTGTATGTATGGCTCTGGCCCTGCCGCTTGCGGCACAGGAGGTTACCGGTGCCGACCGGATAAAGGCAGCAGAGGAATTCCGTCGCGGTGTTCAGTCTTTTCACCGGGGTTCTTTTAATGAGGCTATTCTGCTTTTTGAAAAAGCCCTGTCATATATTCCCGGAGAGCCGTTGATTCTGGACTGGCTGGGCAGATCGTATTACCGCAGCGGTATAGAAGGAGCGGCCTTGCAGCAATGGCGTTTTGCCAGTGATGCTGGCTACGGCGGCCCTTTGTTAAGTACACGTATAGAGATTGTTCAGGAGCGTCGTACTATCCGACCGGACTACCTGCTTTCCGAGCGTTTTGTAGAAGCTGCTGTTCTGCCGTCCGTAAAGGAACGAACACGGCTGTTCAACCAGCCGGTGTCCCTGGCCGCCCTGCCTGACGGCAGCTTTTGGGCTGCAGCTTACGGGTCAAACGAGCTTGTTCGCTTTGATGTAAACGGGCTGATTATTGCCCGGGCCCGCGGTCCCCTTGGCGGCTTTGACCGACCCTTTGACCTGATCCGGCTTTCCTCCGGCAACCTGCTTGTTTCCGAGATGGGTGCCGACCGTCTGTCTCTTGTCAGGCCGGACGGACAGTACCTGTCTTCTTTTGGAACCAAAGGCCGCGGCACAGGCCAGCTTGTAGGTCCGCAGTATATTGCCGAGGATGACTACGGTAACATCTATGTTACCGATTTTGGCAATGCACGGATTGCGGTGTTTACTCCTTCCGGCGAACCGTTGTTTGTTTTCGGTTCAAAGGATGCCCGTTTCCCCGGTTTTTTGTCACCTGGAGGACTTGCCTGGTACGAAGACCGGCTGTACGCGGCGGATTCACTGCGGGGATCCCTGCATGTCTTTGATTCGTCCGGTAATTTTATTGAAACCCTGTTACCGGAAGGTTCTCTGGTACGAAGCGAGGCTATCCGTGTCTGGCAGGGGCGTCTTCTGGTAAGTTTGCCGAACCGTCTTGTTCTGGTGGATCCTGCAACCGGCGCCTCCCGTGATCTGGCTTCGCTGGGTAATGCTCCGGCGCGTATTACCTGTGCAGTGCCCGATATTAATGGCAACCTTGTACTTGCAGATTACCGTGGAAATTCCATTCAGATTATGAGCCGGATGAGCGATCTTGCCGGCGGCCTTTTTGTGCAGATTGAGCGGGTGGTGTCTGACCGTTTTCCCGAGATGATTCTGGAGGTGCGGGTGGAAGACCGCAACCGGCGCCCGGTAACCGGACTGAAAGCTGCCAATTTCCGTATAACCGAAGACCGGCGCCCTGCTGCCAATGTACGCCTGGCCGGTTCCGCTGCCCTTAATGATATATGCGATATAACCATACTGATTGACCGCTCTCCCGCAAGCGAACGGTATATGAGCGAGATACGTGCCGCTGTTGCCGAGATAGCTACCGCCATGAACGGAACCGGTACCCTCCGTCTTGTTTCTGCAGGATCTGTTCCACTGCCGGAAGGAAGCGGAAATCCGGCGACCGGTGCCTGGGGGGCCTTGCGTTTAAAGGCTTCCTCGGCACGGGACTGGGCCTTTGACCTGGGGTTGCGCCTTGCAGTAAACGAACTT
>CAZXJV010000135.1:0-4786 GCA_964641135.1 uncultured Treponema sp.
CGAAACAGGCGAGATCGGCGCCTGCAATACCATACTGAAAGAAAACGGTCACTGGCATGGCTATAATACCGATGCCCCGGGATTTTCACGAGCCCTGCTGGAATTTCTGGGGCGGAAAGATCTCAGGCGTCTGAAGGTCGCAATCATCGGCGCAGGGGGTGCCGCAAAGGCCATCGCTCATGCGGTCAAGGCTCTCGGCGGCAAGGCCTGTGTGTTCAACCGCACCGTAGAAAAAGCCCGGGAACTTGCCCAAGGCTATAATTTCCGGTGGGCTGCCCTTGATTCCAGCAACCGCATCCTCCTTGAATCATGGTCGGATGTAATTATTCAAACCACGAATGTAGGAATGTCGCCCGATGTTGATGCTGACCCCATCGATTTTTACCCCTTCACAGGTAAAGAAGCGGTCTACGACATTATCTACCACCCTGAAAAAACCCACATGTTGCGCCGGGCTGAGAAAGCCGGTTGCCGTATCTGCAACGGCTACTCGATGTTGCAGTATCAGGCATGGCTGCAGTATGAATTATTCACAGGCAGAACATATGAAGAATAACCTGATTGATCGCGGCGAACTAAAAAAACTGGTTGCATGCCGTGCGGTGGACGAACTGGTCCAAAGCGGAGCCATTTTTTCCGGCATGAAAATCGGTCTGGGAACCGGTTCCACCGCTGTTTTTGCAGTGCGCCGTCTGGCCGAACTCATCACTGCCGGCACCCTGAAGGATATTAAGGCTGTCCCCACCAGTTTTCAAACCAGTGTACTGTGTGAAGACCTCGGTATACCGGTCTGCTCATTGAATGACCGCATAATCGGCGGCGAACTGGATCTGGCCATTGATGGAGCTGATGAGATATCCCTGCAAAAGCACCTGATAAAAGGCGGCGGCGCTGCCCATCTTCTGGAAAAAATTGCAGCCTACAACAGCAAACGCTTTGTGGTTATTGCAGACGGCAGCAAAGAGGTCACCCATCCACTGGGCACTGTATTTCCCCTTCCGGTAGAAGTTGTCAATGAAGCCCGTGCGAGCGTTACCCGTGCCCTGGAAAAACTCGGTGCCAGTGTTACCTTGCGCGAGGGCCAGCGCAAGGCAGGTCCGGTCATAACAGACAAAGGCAATCTTGTTCTGGATTGTCTGTGGCCTGCCGCATCCGCACCGGAACCGGCACTGATGGAACAGACCATCAACGCCATACCCGGCGTTGTGGAAAACGGATTTTTTACACAGAATATTCCGACAGTGTACATCGCCCGCGACGACGGCACTATCGCAGTCTACTGATAGATCTCACAAGCATCAAGTTTGTCAGAACCCTTTTTACAAAGGCAATCAAGCCTTTGTAAAAAGGTTCAATACTCCCGCAATTTTGCAGAAAAGTGTAAGCTTTTCGAAGAATTGCATAGCAGTGTTCTGACAAGCATCAAGTTTGTCAGAACACTGCTATCGGATCAACCTGCCCAAAAGCGGGTCTTTTTGACGCCAGTTTTTATGAACCTTTACCTGAAGGTCAAGATCAATGCGGTAGGAAAACAGCTTGTTTAAATCCCGGATCGCCCCAAGACGGATCTCTTTAATCTTTGAAGCGCCCTTACCGATCACCATGGACTTCTGGCTTTCACGCTCTACACATAAAAATGCCCGCACCCACAGCTCCTTGCCATTCTTCCTCATTTCCATATCGGAAATCTCGACATACAATGCATGCGGTATTTCCTCGCGGGTACCAAGCATTGCTTTTTCACGGATAACCTCTGCAATGCGGAAATCAACTTCCTGATCGGTATAAAATTCAGGGGGATACATGGACTCCCCTGCCGGGGCGAGATCAAAAAGGGAAATGAGAACGGGATCTATGTTGATATCGTTTTTGGCCGATATTTCGAATACACGGTCCGACGGCAGATCCGGCAGTACACGCGCAAGAAAGGCCCGAACAACAGCGCATTGGGTTGTCGGAAGATCGGTTTTATTGATCGCTACAACAAGACGCTGCGTCAACGGAGCTACCAGAGCGGCTATCAGCTCTTCCTCCCGGCCGGGTTCCCGGGCTGCGTCCACAAGATACAGCACACAGTCTGCCTCGGCCAGTCGGCTTTCGGCTACGGCCTTGAGTTTTAAATTGAGCTTGCGTTCCGATTCATGATAGCCGGGGGTATCAATAAATACGAGCTGACCCCGTGAGCCGTTAACTATGCCCCGCACCGCATTACGTGTGGTTTGGGGCACCGGTGATACGATTGAAACTTTTTCACCGCAGGCTGTATTCAAAAACGTTGATTTTCCGGCAGAAGGGCGGCCGACAATAGCCACTACTGCAGATCTGTTTTCGGTATCGCTCATGTACCTTCCGAACGGGAGGGTACTGTTACAGTCTCTTCCAGCAAGGCAAGTACCTTTGTCGGACAGTTCTTGACACATTCTCCGCAGGAATCGCAGACTACATAATCTACTACAGGAATTCCGTTTATAACCTTGATGCACTGCTTGGGGCATACTTTTTCGCACTTCATGCACTTGATGCAGCCTGTTTTACAGTCCTTTATAACCTGCGCTTTGCGGGTATTCCGGTTGGAACACAGCGCAATTGCACCGGTACGACGGGCAGGCTCAAGGCGCAAAATCATTTGCGGACACGCTGCAACACACAGGCCGCAGCCGGTGCATTTCGCATAATCTACATGAGGAATCCCGTCAGCCTGCACATGAATTGCGTCAAAAGGACAGGCAACCTCACAATCGCCAAAACCGATACAGCCCCAGTCGCACAGCTTTGTACCGTTAACAGAGAGCTTTGCAGCCTTACAGGTGCGTACTCCGATGTATTCGGCCTTAGCTGGACACTTGTCCAGTGTTCCCTGACACAACAGCACCACAGCACGGGTTTCAGCACTGACAGTCTGGCCCATTACATCTCCGACAGCCTTTGCGGTTTCTGCTCCGCCTGCAGTACAACCGTTTACCGGAGCATCGCCGGCAGCTACGGCTGCGGCAAACCCGTCACAACCGGGATAGCCGCACCCGCCGCAGTTCACACCGGGCAACACAGCCCGTACTGCAGCCTCTGTCGGATCTACCTCGACATGAAAAACCTTCTTGAAAAAACCGAGCAAAAAACCAAGCAAAAGGGCCAGTCCAAATGATACAACCAGTGTAGCGATAATAATGTTCATCTACGGCTCTCCTACTTGATAAGTCCGGCAAAACCGCCGAACGCCATGGATAAAAGTCCGGCTGCTATAAACAGGGCCGGGGTTCCGCGTAAAAATGCCGGAATAGGGGCAATCCGCATCCGTTCGCGGATACCCGCCAACAAAAGCAGAGAAACAACAAAACCAAAAGCGGCACCGAGGGCATACACCAACGATTGGCCAAAGGTGTAGTCCTTCACAATTACGTCAAAGGTTACAGCCAGAATGGCGCAGTTTGTGGTAATCAGGGCAAGATACACACCCATGGAACTGTACAGGGCAGGGGCAGTTTTTTTAAGGTAAAACTCTACCAGCTGAACAAGGCTTGCAATTACAAGAATGAAGGTCAGGATACGAAGGAACTCCAGATCCCAGGGTTTCAACACAAAATGGTACAGGGGATAGGTAACCATGGTGGCAAGAACGGTAACAAAGATTACCGCGCCGCCCATGCCCACAGACTTTTTCACATCAGTAGACATGCCGATAAACGGACACAGGGCCAAAAACCGCATCAAGACTACGTTTTCCACAAGCATTGCCGAAAGGAAAATGGCAATCAGATTTCCGTTCATTTGGTACCTCTTCTGGCGGCAAGTATGTTGGAGATTGCCATATTAAGTGAAATAAACAGGCCGAACACAAAAAAGCCTCCGGGTGCCTGGGCAAGAAAACCGACCTTGTAGGCTTCGGGAATAAGACGGATACCGAAAAGGGTTCCGGCGCCCAGAAGTTCGCGAACAACAGATATACCCACGAGAACCCAGGTATAACCGACACCCATTCCAAGGGCGTCAAAAACAACCTGATCTATCGAACGCTTCGATGCGAAGGACTCAACCCGCCCCATGATAATACAGTTTACAACAATCAGGGGAATGAACACTCCCATTGATTTTGACAGATCCGGGGTAAATGCCTGCATTACCAGATCAACGATGGTGGTAAACGAGGCAATTACAATAATAAAAACAGGGATACGGATCGAGTCCGGTATCAGTTTGCGGAACAGACTGATAATCAGTTCGCTCATCAACAGAACAAAGGTCATAGCCAAGCCCATCCCGATACCGTTCGGGACGGTTGTTGTAACCGCAAGAGAGGAACAAAGGCCTATCATCAGGGCCAGAAGAGGGTTTTCCTTGATGATACCGTTCGTAAATGTTTTCCAGTAATTCTTCATACAATAATCCTTCTATCAGTCCAGCTCGGGCAGCACATTCAAGATCAGACTGCCGGCACCTGCGGCAGGAGCACGTCCACCATGAACCGCTGAAAGATACCGGGCAGCCTCCCAACCGGCAACCTTGATTATATTGGCCGCACCCTTGGTCGATATTGTCGCACCGGAAAGGGCATCAACATCAGGGTCGGACACTTCAGGATTTTTAACAAGGAAGGGGTCATCAACCGGTTTTCCGGTAAACTGTCCCCAGAATTCCTCATTGACCATACGGGCTCCATAATTGCGTGTATCGGTAGTAGCATTAACCCTCACGCCGGCCAGACTCAGATCACGTTTTACACCAACGGTCAGGGTTGTAGATTTGTAGGTAGCACCGCGGGCTTCAACAGCCGCGCCGATAACTGTACCGC
>CAZXJV010000136.1:0-4653 GCA_964641135.1 uncultured Treponema sp.
CCGCATTGTAATTGACGGCAACTGGCGAACCGGCATACCGGTGAGCGGCACTTTTGAAACCCTCCTGCCAATCGACAGCCTTTCCGCCGGCAAGCACAGCGCCGAACTGGCCGGATTTGACCGCGCCGGACGCCTTCTGGTATCCGCTCCCTATGAATTCACTGTTGAGCTGGATTTCCGCCGGGTGCTGGGTGTGACCGATCCGGTCGGCGATGATCTGGGTCCGAAGGGTGTATACGGCTATCCGACAGATCCCAGCTTTGATGACCGCCATGCCGATATGGTGCGTATGGATGTCCTGACAGCCGGTACAAACCTCCAGCTTGTGTTCACCATGAATGCCCCGATTTCAACAGTATGGGGACCGCAAAACGGCTTTGACCATGTTGCTTTCTATATCTACTTCCAGCTGCCCGGTTCAACAAGCACAGTTACCGCAATGCCTTTGCAGAATGCCGAGCTGCCTGAGGGTATGACCTGGGATTATTTTTCGCAAATCGGCGGCTGGATCAATTTTTACTATAACTCAAAGGATGCTGATGCCGGCAATCCCGGAACCTCGATGGTGCCCGGGCCGGAAATCAAGGTAGACAAGGCAAACAGCCAGATTATCTTTACCTGGTCCGGCGAATCCTTCGGTGCACCCGCAACCCTTCGGGGGACAAGAATCTATGCTGCAACCTATGATTATGACGGAATGTCCAGCTCGAATAGGGCAATGAAACCCGAACCGGGTGAATGGAGCTTCTCGGGCGGAGACGGTGCGACCGATCCCTTATTTATGGACTGGATCGGTCCGGTTACCATCCCTTAAAGATATTAAAATATTTTGCGTGAGCCCGGCTTTACCGCCGGCTCACGGCCTTCCTTACACAGGGGGCACTCGGCTTCATCCCACAAAACTGCAGGAAGACGCGCTGCGCTGAACAGGGGCCAGTCAAAGGCCTCTCCTGCGTTTTCCGGCCTGCGATCCACAACACAGGTGGAGGCTACCACTACGCCTCCCATTTCGCGGATACGTTCTGCGGTCTCAAGGGTAGATTTTCCGGTGGTAATAACATCCTCGGCGATAATGATCTTTTCGCCCCTTTTTATCTCAAAGCCGCGGCGCAGGGTCATGATGCCCTGATCGTCCCGCTCGGTAAAAAAGGCCGGCCGGCCCAGCTGGCGGCCCAGCTCGTAGGCGACCACAATACCGCCCATTGCAGGGCCGATCACCGAATCATATTGTAAGTTGGAAGCAATCTGGGCGGCCAGAATCTGCTCCACAATCCCTGCAACAACAAGGGATGCCTGATCGGGATACTGCAGCAGCCGTGCGCACTGAAAATAACGTGAAGAATGCTTCCCCGAAGAAAGCAGAAAATGACCTGACAGCATTGCCTGGCAGTCAGTCAGAATGGATTCAACTGTAGTCATGTGTATCTCCTGGCAGGCAGTATACTCTGCCCGCCAGATAACGGGCAATACCGGGAAGAGCAACCGGCAGCTCTGTATTTATCCTCGCAGGTCCGGATCAATGCGTATCCAGGTCAGTTCGTGCTTGTTTGCCCCCAAATGAAGTACTGTGGAGCCCGGAATCGCAGCAAAAGCGCGGGTCACTTCGTGATCCGCCTCTCCCTGCATCTTGATTGTACAGATAAAATTGCGGCACAAGCCGGAATCAAGCCACTTTTCTATCCATTCCAAAAGCCGCGGCGGATAACAGATCACATCCGAAAAAACCCAATCGGTAGGCCCGAAGTCAGCCGGTGAAAGGGTAAAGGTATCATGACGGATAAACCGGACCTCCGGGTCACTCATAAGCCGGGGCTCAAGCTCGGCACGGTCTATGGCTGTCACCTCGGCCCCAAGCTGGCGCAATACCCAGGTCCAGCCCCCGGGACAGGCTCCGGCATCAACACAGCGGCTGGCGGGCCCCGGCAAAACCGCTTGGGGAACATCCCCGGGAAGGGGCACGGCTGATCGCTTGCGCAGCAGCCAGGGTACCAGGGTCAGGGCTTCCTGCAGTTTCAGGTAGGCCCTGCTCGGCGGGTTTACCCGGTCTTCCATCAGCAGGGCCTTTCCGGCAGGAAAGGGGCTTGAGGTTTCAGCTGAGGCCAGAAGGGTATGGTCATCCAGCAGGGTCCAGATTCCCATCGGGCTATCCGGCACGGTATAGGGAAAGGTGCGGGGTTTTTCACTTATGTGGGGAAGCCGCTGTCGTATCAGCTCCGCCCTGCGAAAACAGGCGGTCGGGTGGTGGGCCCAGTTGCGCTGTACCGCGCGCAATATATCAGCTGCTTCGCTGATGGACTGAAAACGGGCCAAAAAGGGCCGCTCAAGGCACAGGGTATGCCAATACAGTGGGCCCGGATCGGTTTCAAGGTGCAAAATGTCGCCAAACCAGCGTCCGCCGGCAGGCACACTATTCTGTGCACACCCCAGCTCGCCCATCAGATCGGCGCGGTAGTCAGGAATGCTCAGCCATGCCTTGCCGGGAAGCGGTTCGGTTTCAGGCTTCCTGGAGCTCGACATCGTATTGTTCGGAAAGGTTTTCTATATAACGAAGGTACTGGCGCAGTCCCGGCGAATGCAGGACCGAAAAGCCTATTTCCTGGCTGTCGCACTCACAGTGCACCCATTCGGGCCGCACAATCAGCTGAATCTCGCCAAGGCCGCTGCGCGGGGCCGAAGCCAGCGTCATGCGGTATTCTTGGTCGGTTTCAACCGGGAAACGGTCGTTAAAACGCACCCGGCAGCCGTTTTGGCTGGCATCCTCAAGCACTCCGGGCAGGCGGCACAGTTCCGTAATGTGAACCCGCGCAAAATCCGGAAACCGGGGAAGCAGGCGTTTGTTATCACTCATATCAGGCACAGGTTCACCTTTTTTTTGCTATTTGTCAAGGCGCCTTTTACGAGGTATACTTGCTAAAGAGGTATTTATGAAAGGAAGGACGAACAACACAGGACGAACTCTTTTTTATCGCCTGAGGGCGGCTCGTCTTTCGTATGTTCTCTTGCCCGCGCTTGCAGCCGGAACCCTTTTTCTGGCCCTGTCCTGCGATCTGTTTACCTCAAAGGATCCCTTTCCTCCTGAGTATTACACAGCAAACTTTATTTCTGCATACGGATTCAACGCTTTTTTACCCTCTGCAGAGGTTCCCGAACCTTTTGACCCCGCTGCCCCTGTCGTAACCCGCCGCTGGGACATTGACTACCGCTATACCGGCTGGGATGCTCCTCACCGCTATGACTATCTGACCCTGGAAGCCACCGGCGGCACTGTTTCCGATATCGGCAGTCCAATATTTCCCGGGCTTCCTGCGGATGCACCGGTATACCGGCTTGAAATCGTGAATCTGGTCACTGATGCTGATTTTGAGATTGATGCAGGCGGGGATTGGACCCCCTCCGGCGGGGCAGCTTTCCAGCGGGTTGATGTAAGCCCTCTGGGTGGTGCCTGGTCAATGCGGCTGTCGGCTCCATCCTCCAGCAGGATTGACTATGAAACACGGGTGCGGCCCGGTTTTACCCTGTTGGAAGGCGGCGCCTATCGTTATAGATACCGGATTTTGCCTGATCTGCCCACTCGTATTATTACCGGAGATAACACCCAGGAGGCAACCAATCCGGGAGCCGGAACACCCTTTGTCCGAATCACCGGCCAGTTTTCCCAAAATGATACAGGCATTCTTTCACTCCGCTTTGAACCGGCAGAAGATTCCTTCGGCGCTGTTTATTTTGACGATCTTCGTTTGACCCGTCAGGGGGGCATGAGCCTGGTGCTCAGGCTGCGACCGGTAGAAACCTGGCCGCACATGGAACAGGGTGTATATTCATTCAGTGTCTGGGTTCACAGTGACCCAACGGTTGCCTCTGCCGGTGAGCCGTATTCAATTGATACCTTTGTTTTAACCATGAGGCCGGTTGCTCCGGCAAGTTTTGCGGTAACTTCCGCACGGTATCAACCTGCAGCCGGCTGGCAATTTCTTTCATCCTCTATGACGGGTAAGGCTATACAGTTTGATGGAGCATTTGCACCGGTTATAGAACTTACACTGGATTTTAACGAATCTCTGCCTGGCAGGGTTTTGTTGGCTCATCCAGTTTTACAGTTTCATCCCGACGGTCTGTAAGCAGCCCTCCGGTCTGTTTGTTCCGGAAGGCTGCTTATGGTACTTATTCCCGTATCACCATTACCTTTCTGATTTCATCTATTTCGGGGCCAACAACACGGATAAAGTACATCCCACGGGCAATCGGGTTTCCGGATGCATTTGTCCCGTCCCAGGTATAGGTATAGGTGCCTCCGCCCTTGCGTCCGCGTTCCAGTATACGAAGAAGATTTCCATCCATTGTGAACACCTGTATAACAACGTTGCCTGCCCGCGGAATATCAACCTGTAATATAGTGCGTTCGCGTTTGCCTGAATCAATCACGTTATTCAGAATCGTTACTCCTCCTCGCTGTCTTTTTGTCTCGGAGACTGCAAAGCGCCAGGGTGCCAGGCTGGTGATGTCACGAGGGTTTGCCAGGCGCAGACAATAGAGATCGCCGTATCGGAACACCATTTCTATCATAGAACCGGGAACCATATCACTGTCTGCCTCCGGTATCAGGAAGTTGCGCAGAATGCGATCCGGCTGGCGTATCCATTCAGGGGCCAGTGA
>CAZXJV010000137.1:0-4640 GCA_964641135.1 uncultured Treponema sp.
GGCTTAATGGAATAGAACACGCAACGCTAACCCTCGACTGGAGTGATGACAATTTCATTATCAGGGAGCAGAATGGCGAAACAGAGATCAGATATACTATACGAGGAATGATTTCCAATGTAACGATTACACCACGCAATAATGCCGAGGGCCAAACGCAGGCCGTCGAACTGACCTACTCGATATCGGAAATAGAATACCGCACGATTGCCCTTTTTGGATCGATACCGTTACGGGTGGAGAAAAGCGATGAGTAACCATGATAATGGCAGCATCTCTCCCCAATTTTTAATTGTCATTCTCGTACTTAGTTCGTTTGCCCTGGGAGCCATACTCATCACCCGGGCGACGCTTCAACTTGAAACGCGTTATTTGTCGAAAACCGGAGATTTTGAGGAAATTCTAGTCATTAACAAACAGCTGATCGACTTGTTGCTGAGCGACACTACTCCGGAAGCCGATACCCGGGACGATCCAATTTGGCAAGCGCAAGACACCATTTATGGGGCTTATTCAGTAAAAATTGAACCGCTCACATCGCGGATAAACCCGAACTATGCCCGTAAGAATCTTTTTGAAAAAACGGCACTCGCAAACCTTTTCAAGCCGGGTCAGGATGCCGCGACCCTTCAACAGTATCGTGAAGATTCGGGGTTAAGCCTGAATGAGGATCATTACTCCACACTATTCGAAACCGAAAAGTATTCTGACTTTTTCTCCCCATACGGGTGGGCAAACATTAATCTGATCGATGAGTTCGCGGCGAGCAGCCTTGTCCGATACATTACCGGCTCGGAATCCACCGGAGAGAATGTCCGCAATGAAATCCAGAACCTGCTGCAAGAACAACGATTGGTAACCAGAGCAGAACTGGACAGTACCCTGGGAAAGATAGACCGGCGCCTCCCCGTATTCCTGAACGCTGAGCCGATGATAAATGTCAATTTCGTTGATCCCTACATCCTGAACGAGATACTGTCCTATCCCGAATACGCGGTAAACAACCCCAGTCAGAAAGCCCAAGCCATACAGGAGCTAGCTAATGGCGGAGGGGTATATCCGAATGATCTTTCCTTGATTCTACAAATTGATGAAACCAAGCGTTTATACTATTATTTTGGAACCACCACCTGGTTTTGGAAATTCAGTTTTGAATCACCGGATGCGGCCTATGAAGCTGTCATCTGCCGCTTGCCGCCGCACTCGGCAGAGGCCATAAAGAACCCGACCTATCAAATGATTGAGCTAAGGAGAAGCCGATAATGCAGCTTGCCCGTTTTCAAAATGAAACAGGACAGTTTCGTTTTACACCTATACCAGAAACGAATGCGCTTCAACTGACGCTGCTGTCGCCCCTGGATGTTCATGCGCACGTGATAACGTTACCCCCGCTCAAACGGGATTTTATCAATAGCGCTGTCGAAATTCAGATAACTTCATTATTTCCATTTACCCCTGAAACTGGTGAAATTGATTTCCTGCTCACTTCAGCACAAATCAAGGGAATCGAAAGACAGGGCGGCCCTGTTTTGGCCTATGTGTGCCGCAGGGAAATAGTTGAAGTACTCAAACACTCTGATCAGGCGTTTACTACAGGCGCCACGATTATCCAGAATTTTCGAACCCTGAAAGCGGAAACAGATCAAATTATAATTCTAGCCTCCGATTACTGGCTGGAATATGCTCAGTGGAAGGACAATGAACTCATTGGAACCGGCGCTGTCAATTTCGATACCGACCGCAACTGGAACCGCCATATAGAGCATTATTTGCCGGGACTGCAAAACTGTTCATCAATTCAAGTCCTGGCCGTGGAAGGCTCAGGAGACAGCGATAATTCTCCCTGGAAAAAACTGAAGGCCTCTCTTCCTGAAACGGTCGAATTCTTTTCTTTCCATCAGGTAGCCGCAGAGCTGCGAATAAACGAGACCCGTCTTTTCAAAAAAGATAACAACTCCTCTAAATTTCCCTATTTGAAAGCACTGGCTGTGCTCCTCCTGCTGAATCTTCTCTCCGGTCTTCTGCTGCTTAACGCCCTTTCGATCCGCAACGAACAGCAAGCCTCCGCCCTCAAGGCAGAATACACCTACAGGAAAAACTATGCGCAGAACGCTACACAACTACTCTCAGAGCTAAACAGTGCGCAGACTTCGAATGTACAGTCCGGAGTACTGACCGGAAAGCATCTCTATAGAATACTGACGGCGATCACGCATGATATTAGCTCATCCGGTTGGATCAACAGCATGACCTTCCGGGAGTCAAACTTTCAAATAGAAGTTGAGGGCACCGACGCTCTCTCGGTCTGGAGCCGGATGAACTCAAACCCCCTGTATATCAATGTTACATTAGTTCAGGCGACTCCTTCGCTCATCAGGGGAGAGCGGTTCGTGATAACCGGAGGGGCTAAATTATGACCGCTAATGAGAGAAAACTACTGACTTTCTTTCTGGGCATCTGCGCCACAATTGTTTTTATTTTTCTTTATATGAATGCCTTATTGCGGTATTCAGAAAGCGGTGCTTCTCTTGCCGGCTACCTTGCAAATATCGAAAAGATTCCAACGCAACAACCCGATATAAAGGCACTACAAAAGCTGCAAACGCTACAGGCCGATAAAAAAACAGAGTCACAGGAGCATACGCAAACCAACGCCGAAGAGTTACTCGGGACAATCAGAGCACGGCTAACGACGGTGGGTATTATTCCATTGCGTTATCAGATAAGCGCGCAAGGAGAAAACAGCACAATCGAGTTCAGCCTTCAAACAGAGCCGTATCGCTTCTTTAGCTTCCTTGATGGTTTATCAAAAGATAATGTGGCTAACCCCATCACCTATCTCGCCGTCAAACCCTTTGGCGAAACGGGCTTGATTGAAATTATTCTCAGGATGAAATATGAAAGCCTGTAAACTACTTATTGTCTTATTTGGATTCTCAGAAATCCTTTTATTGGCGGCAACAGTTGCCATATCCCTCAAACCAGTCGAGTTGCCCGACATCGGGCAGTTTCTTATAACCAAGGCATTTGAACAGGAGGCGGGTATTCTACACCCAATTCCTGCCGAAGAACCAAGGCTGAATATCATGAATCGTTTTTCCAAGCCAAAGCCCTCTGTTGCCCCACCCCAGGAGACACCAGTCAGAGCATCGCCGGTAAACAGAACAGAAGTGACACTCACTGTCATCGGGAAAGTGATTGATGAGGGTGGAGTAGAATGGCTTTATATAAAAGACCATAGTACAAATCGAATACATAAAGCCCGTCTTGACGGAACGGTATCCGGAGAGATTTCTGTCATGTCGTATGACAAATCTCAGTTTACAATTAAATGGAAGGACCGAGTGTTGACAATCCAGGGAGAACGATAATGAAAAAAATGGGTATAGCCTTTTTATTGCTTGCAGTCCTTATTCTCTGCGGATGCCAATCATCCCAGTTCCGCAAAAAAAGCATGCCGGTCTTGAACGGCATTATCTATGACAGAGATAATATCGCGGTAGACTCTGCAATAATTCAGTCAAACGGGGTTAATTCAGCCGTAAGCGATGCCAATGGCCGGTTTACGCTTACTAATTTGCGTACCCTAACAGATTATCACATTGTGGTTACTAAGCCCGGTTATGAGTCAGTAGAATCAATACTGCGATATTCGACAGCGAGCCAGGTGCTATATGTCAGAATGTATTCAGCAGTACAATTAGTAAACGAAGCAGAGAGATCCATTAATGCCAGAAACTGGGCAGAAGCGGAGAGTTTTTTGATACGAGCCAGCAAGTCCGGATGCGATCCAACAGAAGCGCTTTATTTAACCGCGGTTATCTCAATACGCCGGGACAACTACGAGGAAGCCCTGGAATTGCTTGAGAGCGCAGCAACAGAAGCTGATCATGATCTCTTCATTGATCTATTTTTGGCTGATATTTATCAATATCATGTCAAAGACCTGCCCCGGGCACTCTTTCGTCTGGAAGCCTTTCGTCGCAACCGTTTTGACCATGAGATTGAGAAAAGGTACAAGGAACTGACTGATTTGATGAAGCAAGAGGGACCTACGAACTGGCGTAAAGAATAATCATTAAAAAGAATTGCGAATGAACAAAGTGATCGAGGTTTAACCAGATGGGATGGACTCTTCTTATTTTTTTACTATATGCCATACCCGCGTCAAAAATCGATATAAAGCAAAAACGCCTGCCGGATGTGTTTACTCTTCCCGGTGGAGCCGTCCTTCTCCTTATTACCTTTGTTACCGAACGGGCTTTTCTGCCGGAAGCCTTATTGGCCGCTCTTCTGCTACCGCTTTTTCTTTTAATAATTAAAAGAGTCTCAAAAGGCCTCGGCGAAGGAGACATCAAGTTTTCAATCTCAATCGGAGTGTTGTGCGGGTTAATAGGCAGCTATATTGCCTTGGCTATCGCATCATTAACGGCACTGCTTTTTTTTGCAGTTCTTTTTAAATTTAAGAAAATCGATTTACGCACACGAATACCCTTCGGCCCATTTCTTACTGGGGGAGCCATCTTGGCAAAGATTGTAGTTTCTTTATGGTAGGCGAATCTGTTAAAAAAGAATATTTCTGACAATCCCGCGTTCAATGACGAAGTGCAAGAAGGGAGGGGCCTAAACCCCTCCCCAGT
>CAZXJV010000138.1:0-4634 GCA_964641135.1 uncultured Treponema sp.
GTACGGACTTGACCTCTGTTCCTTCCAGAACAATGCCGCATTCAATCGTTTCATCGACAGAGTAGTTAAATCTGACCTTGCGGTTCTGCGCAATAATCTTTACAGCTTCGGTACTCATTCCGGCGAAAGTATAGGGTTTGGTATTATACTTGTCAACGCGCACCCTTCATGGTACCATTGCCGCCAAGAGGTCGCTATGCCCGCTAAATGGCACAAATACTCATATTCAGCACAGCAGGCCGAACGCAAACGTGTTTTGGCTGTATTGATTATCCTGATACTCGTTTCGGCCGTATACGCCCTTACCAGCAACCTGCTTGTTTCTACATATCGTATGAATACAGAAGCAATGGAACCGGTTTTAAGTACAGGCGACACACTGGTGATCACAACCTTGTACAGAAAACTGCCGACACAGACAGCAAGCCTGCTTCCGGCAGGAGAACCGCGCCGTGGTGATCTGGTCTTGATTGCCCCGCGGTATAAACCGGAAATACATCCTGTTCTTGCAATTATTGATTCTTTCACCTCTTTTGTGACATTCCAGCGTATACAACTGTTTGCCGGAACGCGAAATTACAGCAATCAGCCGACAATACGCCGACTGATCGGCTTCCCCGGTGATACACTGTATATAAAAGACTTTATAGTACATGTCAAACCGCGAACAAGCGGACATTTTTTGACTGAATTTGAAATGACCGATACACCCTATGATGTACGGATAACTGCACTCCCTGCCGGCTGGACTGATAATTTACCGTTTTCGGGCAACTTTGATCAAATAGTGCTTGATGATGATCATTATTTTGTGCTGGCAGACAACAGACTTGAAGCCGGTGACTCAAGGTTGTGGGGACCCATACCGGCCCGTATGATTTCCGGCAAGGTCCTGCTTCGCTACTGGCCGCTGTCCCGGTTCGGCACCTTGCAGGAGTGATGAATCCGTCCCTGTATATTCACATCCCGCTGTGCCGCAGTAAATGCGACTACTGCGACTTCTTTTCCATTCCGGTTTCCGAAACCGACGACAGTGCTGCACTTCAGGCCAGAGTGACAGATGCTCTGATTTGTGAAATTTCTCTTCGCAAAAAGGAAACCGGTTCTCAAGCCTGGGGCACACTGTATATCGGGGGAGGAACTCCGAGCCTCTTGTCCGCCGGGAATCTTGCCCGTCTTGTGCGCTCTGCATTTCCGGTATCAGGCGAAGCAACAATCGAAGCAAATCCCGGAGACGTCAGCGCACAGTGGATTGAAGCCGCAGCAGCGGCAGGTATCAACCGTTTATCACTGGGAATTCAATCCCTGTCAGATACGGTATTGGCAGCCAGCGGACGGCGCGGCTCGCGTGCAGAATCACTCAAAGCCCTGGACTTGATACACAAACACTGGGCTGGAGATGTATCAGTCGATTTAATCGCAGGCTTGCCCGGACAGAACACAAAAAACCTGGAAGAGGATATAGACCGTCTTCTTTCTTTCCAGCCGGAGCACATTTCGCTGTATACACTCACTGTTGAAGATGGAACACCTCTTTCCCGCAGGCTGGCGGAAGCAGGGGCAGGGGAAGCACTAATCCCTGACCAGGATGAAGCGGCCCGGATATGGGAACACGGACGGAACTGTCTGATTGCTTCCGGATACCGGCACTACGAGATCTCGAACTTTGCATTACCGGGTAAAGAATCACAACATAATCTGGTCTACTGGAATCTGGAAAGCTATGCCGGAGCGGGTCCGGGTGCGACCGGCACCCTGGTATCAGGTGATCATGCACTCCGGTACACAAACCGGCGCGATATCGAAGCCTACATAAAAGCCCCGGGCGCCGCCATTGATACAGAAACCATCGGCCGGCGGGTCTTTATGATTGAAACACTTATGATGGGCACGCGGCTTTTGGAAGGACTGAACAGGAAACGCTTTCAATCCAGGTTTAATCAGGATATACTTGAACTCATCGAAGCTACGGCCCGGCGATGGGAGAATCGTGGACTTTTGCTGATAGACGAAAACCGGCTCGCCTTGACCCCAACCGGAATCCTGTTTCATAACCGCTTCCTTGAGGAATGTCTGGAGGAGATATAACCAGGCTGCTGACAAACTCGATGCTTGTCAGCCTCCTGCTAGTTAAAAAAGCTGTTCAGCTTGCGATACAGTACGCTTACCCGTTCCCGCCAGGTCTCGGGTGCGTCTTCAGGTATTTCATCGATGAGGGTTTCAAGGCTCGCGATGCTCTCATTAAGTGCGGTATGAAATCCCCTCGAACACTTGTACCAGTAGCGGCCGGCTCCATCAGTAAACAGACAGATAAAGCCAAGCTCCTTGCTTTTATCCTTGGCAACAGTTACCCGGAAGACCCATTCAAGGCTTTCAACCAGCGCCTCAAGATTATCGGCTGAACTGAAGTTCGCCTTACGCGGCCAGGCATCGGAGGGAATCTTGTGAAGATCGAAGGTAGCCGCAGCCTTCATGATCAGATCCATTTTTTCTCCGGCCATAAGAGTTTCCCGGCCGATCAGTATGGTACCGCGTAAACCTGCTACCTGTCTGGAATGACCGCTGTCCGGTTCGCTGTTTGCGATTGAGCGCAGCAGGGCCTCAAGCGGTAAGCTCACCTGCTTTTTGCCCTTGATCTTCTCGAGAGTGAACAATTCGCCGCCGAAGGACAGGCTGTTTTCTGCAGTACGGGAAGCAGCAGATGCAGCAGCTCCGCTTTTTCCTTTTTGATCGCCCCTGGCCGGTCCCCGTTCATGTAATGATTCAGTTCCCTTACGTCCGCCCTTGCCGGATAGTTTTTCCAGAAGGCCATGTTCCAGACGGGCCAGCACCTTCGGTTCAAGGGGGGATACCGACATGGCGTACATGCGCGACGTGCGGACAATTTCGCCTGCAACAATGAACTGCGGGCTTTCGCGGTACATACAGGAACCGGGATGAATCTGGATACGGTCGGCTGTCAGACTGCGAAAGGCGTCCCTGCCATCGCGCACACAAACAAACTGGATCATGCCCTTGCCCACAGTAAAGAGGTAATCAGAGACCGGACCCCCGTTAAGCACGGGGATGCCCATGTCCGAGACAATCATTTCCAGCTGGTCCTTTATATTTGAAATTTCGGCCATCACCCGCTCGTCAAGATAGCTGATCTCGCAAAATTTGGCGCGGTTCTTGGCCATGCGGTATTGACGGAAAATACGCAAAAAGGAAACAAAGTCACCGTCCTTGTCGCGGAACAGGTGATGAGCACGGCGTGCTTCCATCTCTTTTCCCGGAGGCAAAATAAAAGGCGACTGGGCAGAAAGAAAGGCGGTTGCGATAAGGGACTCCTCGATAACCGAAGGACAATTCATGATGGCCTCGACAATGATGCGGCTCTGGCGCGGGGGGAGGGGAAACTGGCACATCATCTTGCCGACCCGTGAAAGGCTGTTGTCGCTTTCAAGGGCATCCAGTAACAGCAGGGTTTCGCGGGCACCCGCAAGGCCGTCACGGCCCGGGGGAGAGATAAAATCAAACTGTTCAAAGTCGGTAATACCGAGCTCGCTCATGCGCAAAACAACCTCTGAAAGATCGGTGCGGTAAATTTCTTCGGTTGTGTACATCGGGCGGCTTTCAAAATCGCGCCGTTCAAACAACCGATAGCAGGTACCCTCACGGGTACGGCCGGCCCGGCCCTTGCGCTGGTTGCAGGAAGCCTTGGACACCGGCACCTCGATAAGGCTTGAGGTGTAGGTTTGCGGGCTATAAAAGTTAAGCTTTGCCTGTCCGGAATCAATAACGCAGGTTACCCCGTCAATAGTCACCGAGGTCTCGGCAATATTTGTCGAGATGACCATCTTCTTTTTCCCGAAAGGTGCCTGATCAAAAACCCGTTCCTGCTCCTCCTTGCCGAGCCTGCCGTACAGGGGAAGGATATGAAGCTTGCGGTACCAGCCTTCCTGCGAAAGGCGGGAAATGCAGTTTTTGATGGCCCGTTCGCCGGGAAGAAACACCAGGATATCACCCGGACGGCCGTCGTCCAGCACCCGGCCGGTAATGCCTGCAATCTTGTCCAAAAGGGCTTCTTCTGCCGCAAGGCCCCCTGCGGTCGGCGAAACAGCGGGAGGATCATAGACCAGGGTAACCGGGTAGGTGATTGCATCGATGCTGACAACAGGGCAATTATCAAAGTAGTTCGAAAAAAGGTCTGTGTTGATGGTGGCCGAAGAAACGATGACCTTGAAATCATGGCGTTCGGTCAGGACCCGTTTTAAAAGACCAAGGATAAAGTCGATATTCAAACTTCGTTCGTGGGCTTCATCTACCATGATGACGCTGTATTTACTGAGCCAGGGATCGAGTTTCATCTCCTGCAGAAGGATACCGTCAGTCATGATCTTGATGCGGGTTCCGGCTTCGGTTTTATCTTCAAAACGCATCTTGTAGCCGACGAGGGAGGGCATCGGAACTTTAAGCTGGCGGGAAATAAACTCGCTTACAGAAAGGGCTGCGATGCGGCGGGGCTGGGTTACACCGATTATACCGCTTGCAGTATAGCCTGCCTCATGCAGAATGATTGGCAGCTGGGTGGTCTTGCCGGAACCGGTCGGACTTTCTACGACAATTACCTGATTATGGGAAAGCATATCAAG
>CAZXJV010000139.1:0-4467 GCA_964641135.1 uncultured Treponema sp.
AGGTGAATCCGAAGGGGCAACCGGGGAACGGCTGGGTTGCGGCGCATTTGACTGCATGAGGCTGGCAATAAAAAAGGCTGTCAAGTGTGATTCTGACAGCCGTACCAACAATATTGGTAGCAGTATCTCAACTTTACATTTTTCGTTTAACTGTTATAATCCAACCTATGCTAACCCTTGTGGCCCCGTGCGCTATAGGCGCTGAAAAAATTCTTGTTAATGAACTCAAACAGCTCGGTTTTAAACCCTTTGGAACTCAGGCCGGCAGGGTGGAATTTTCTGCCGGCAGGGATGACCTGCCTTTTGATGCGATGGAAAACCTTGTCGAGGCCTACAGGGCTAACCTCTGTTTGCGTACAGCGGATCGTATATACCTGCGCCTTGCGCATTTTCCCTGTTTTGATTTCGACGCCTTGTTTGAGGGTGTGCGTGCGGTTGAGTGGGAGCACTGGTTCCGTAAGGATATACGGGTTGTAATCGACAAGGTGCGTACTCATGGCAGCCGGTTGACTTCCGAGCATTCCATTCAGTCTGTTGTCCATAAAGCTGTCTATGATCGTCTGTGCGGATTATGGAAGCTTCACACAATGCCGGAGACCGGAGAATCTGTCCAGGTTCGTGTTTATATAGAAAAGAATGTTGCCAGCATCCTTCTGGATTTATCAGGGCAACCCTTGCATCGTCGTGGGTATCGGACTGCAGGCGGCGAAGCTCCGATTCGTGAGACTCTTGCTGCTGTAATGCTGCAAATGATGGTTTGGCGGAGAAAGACTCCGCTTCATGATCCTTTCTGCGGTTCAGGTACTATAGCAATAGAGGCTGCTCTGTACGCTCATGATATTGCCCCTGGACTTGGGCGTTCATTCGCACTCGAAAAGCTTGAACCGTTTACCGGTTCTGATGCTCTGGACGCTATGGCTGCTTGCAGGGCCCGGGCAGCAGCTGCTGTCCGTACTGATTGTCTGGTGCGGGTTACAGGGACCGATATCGACGAGAATGTGTTGATTCATGCTCGTGCGAATGCGGAGCGGGCCTGTGTAATTGCAGGTCGTGCGCTGAAAGAAATCGGGCGTAATGATCCGATTGCCCGTCCCGATTTTGCTGCAGCCGATTTTACCGAACTTTCTCCTCCTTATGATTCCGGTTTGATTCTCTCTAATCCGCCTTACGGCGAGCGCCTGGGTGATGCTGATTCGGCTGCTGCGCTGTATCAGCGCTTTGTTGTGCTGTTTGAGCGGTTCAATAAGTGGGATATGGGTTTTATTACCAGTCATCAGGGTTTTGAACAGGCTTGTGGCCGGCGTGCTGCGAGCAGACGGACCTTGAAAAGCGGTAATCTGGATACCAGTTTGTATATCTTCGGTAAGGAGGCGCCTTAATATGGCCATTGTTGTAGAACATGAGAAAAGACGGTATGAGATCCTTGAAAAAGCTCTGGATGTTTTTACCGAGGAAGGCTATGAGGATGCTACGTTCCAGAAGATTGCGGATCGTTGCGGTATTACCCGAACTACGCTGTACCTGTATTTCAAGAACAAGCGCGAGATTTTTGTCTGGAGCATCAAGCAGATGACCGAACGGGTCGAGGGCGATCTGCGGAGCATGATGGAGAATTCCGATCTTACCCACACCGAGCGGCTGGTTATTGTTATGCACTCTATTATCGATCGTTGTGTAGAAAACCGTCGTTTGTTTAATGTTGTTCTGGTGTATCTCCTTCAGGCGCAAAAGACCGGCAAGGATCCGGATTCCCGGGTAAAACGACGAACTATCCGGCTGCGTCATTTACTGTCCCAGATGGTCATTGCAGGAAAGAAAGCCGGTGAATTTCGTGCTGTCAATGTTCGCGATGCCAACGAGATGCTCTACGGGTTTATTGAGTCAACTATTTTCCGTATCGCTATACTGGACCGCAGCGATGCGACCGAGGTCAAAGAGGCCATCGCTCTTGCCGTTCAGAGCCTTGTAGCCCGCTAAACGGTTCCATTTCGACATTCCTATTGACTTTTGTCACGAAAGGCGCTACAACTGACACTGTACAGACTGACGTTAAGGCTTGAAATGTCATAATAAAAGTGTTAAGGGGGCTGACGATGGCTGTTTTTTTGTTTCCTGGACAGGGTGCCCAGTTCAGTGGCATGGGTGTAGATCTGTGGGAGGCCGATGCCGACGGAAAGCTCGGTGTTCGTTCTCTTTTTGAAACTGCGGATGCCATTCTGGGAGCAGATACCCTTGATCTGCTCAATTCCGATGCAGAAACACTCAAGCGTACTGATGTCAGTCAGTCTGCAATTACAATCGCATCTTTGGCAGCGGTACGGGTTCTTGCCGCCCGCGGAATACTTCCTTCGGCCTGTGCCGGTTTCAGTCTTGGAGAGTATCCTGCTCTGGTTGTTGCAGGTGTTATCAGTGTCGCTGATGCCATTCTGTTAACCAAAAAGCGTGGCGAGATCATGCAGGAGATTTGCTCCTCTATAACAAATGCCGGTATGGCTGCCGTTCTTGGTCTTTCACCCGAAAAAGTTGATGAGGTAATTGCTTCTTCCGGTATCGCAGATTTGTACGGCGCAAATTACAACAGTCCAACACAAACCGTTGTTTCCGGAACCGCATCAGCGTTGACCGCTGCTGAAGAAGCCTTCAAAGCTGCCGGTGCCAGACGTGTGATACGTCTTAAGGTTGCCGGCCCCTTCCATTCATCGCTTATGGCTGCTGCAGGCGAGCGTTTTGCCGCAGTACTGGACGGAATAGGTTTTAACGATCCTGTTCTTCCGCTTTTTTCCAATGTAACAGGAGCACGGGTAACCAGCGGGGCAGAAGCCAAGCGGTGCGCCGTATCCCATATATCCAATCCGGTTCGCTGGACCACAGAAGAAGCTGCGATTGCAGCCTTCCTGTCCGGTGTGCCGTCCACAGAGCCTGCCTTGATAGAGGCAGGTCCCGGAAAGGTGTTAAGCGGCCTGTGGGCAGACTCCGGCAATGCCGGCAGTTGCATGCCTTATGCCGATGTCCTTGCAGGAATGAGCAAAAACTGACAAACAGTTTTGTATCGTTCCCGATGAATCACAGAGGTACCTAAAAACTGGTTTTTTTACGTACCTCAATTAATCTGAACAAATGGAGAAAACTATGCTGTTAACAGGAAAAAAAGCGTTGATTACCGGAGCAAGCCGGGGTATCGGCAAGGAGATCGCTCGCCGTTTTATCGAAGAAGGTGCCGAGGTATGGGGACTTTCAACAAAGTCCTCCGAAGGAGCCAAGGAGCTTGCCGCATACGCAGCCGAAAAGGGTACCGTTTTTCACGAGCTGATTGCCGATATTGGTTCTGCCGACTCTGTCGTTCCGGTTATCACCGAAGCAGTGAAGGCATCCGGAGGATTTTCGGTGCTGGTCAATAATGCCGGTATCACCCGCGATGGTCTTTCTTTCCGTATGAAGCTTGAGGACTGGGAGACTGTTCTGCGTGTCAATCTGACCGGAACTTTCCTTGTAACACAGGTTGTTTCAAGCGACATGATCCGCAAGCGTGCCGGATCCATCATCAACCTTTCCAGCATCGTCGGTGTGCATGGCCAGGGTGGACAGGTGAACTATTCTGCCAGCAAGGCGGGATTGATCGGTTACAGCAAGAGCCTCGCCAAAGAAACTGCCGGCCGGGGAGTGCGTGTGAATGTTATCGCCCCCGGTTTTATCGAGACTGAAATGACTGATGTTATTCCGGAAGAAGCCAAAAAGACCTGGCTTGAAACCATACCAATGAAACGCCCCGGTAATGTCACCGAGGTTGCAAATACCGCCGTGTTCCTGGCTTCGGATCTGTCCGGGTACATTACCGCCCAGGTTATCGGTGTTGATGGAGGAATGGGAGCATGAAACGCAGAGTAGTAGTAACCGGTCTTGGAGCCGTAACCCCGCTGGGAAACACTGTTGACGAAATGTGGGCGGGAATCCGCGAGGGAAAGAGCGGTCTTGGACCGATTACTTTGTTTGATACAAGTGACCATGCGGTAAAAATTGCTGCCGAAGTAAAAAACTTCGACGCATCTCGGTGGATCGACCGGAAGGAAGCCCGCAAGATGGCCCGTTTCTGTCAGTTCATCACTGTGGCAGCAAGCCAGGCAATAGCCGATGCCGGTTATGACAAGGAAAGTATTTCCAGGGCAAAAAGCGGTATCATGATCGGAAACGGTATCGGCGGGTTTGAGGTTATTGAATCTTCATTAAAGAAATATTTTGAGGCCGGT
This sequence comes from uncultured Treponema sp., assembly GCA_964641135.1. GTDB lineage: Bacteria > Spirochaetota > Spirochaetia > Treponematales > Treponemataceae > Teretinema. The sequence goes on from CAZXJV010000139.1 coordinate 4,245, forward strand.
AACAGCCGTATTCCGCCGCTCACCATACCTCTGCTTATCACAAACGAGGGCGCGGGAAATATCAGCATGATGTACGGTATTAACGGTATGTCCTGGACCCTGGCTACCGCTTGTGCATCGGGAACCGATGCCCTTGGTGCTGCCCTTGATATGGTTCGCTCCGGCCGTATCGATGTCTGTGTCGCAGGCGGTACCGAGGCAGCCATTACCGGTTTTGGTATCG
>CAZXJV010000140.1:0-4436 GCA_964641135.1 uncultured Treponema sp.
CCCCTCAAGGGCAATATTAACCACCCCTGATCGTTCGCATATCATTCCGCCGGTTGCTGTTATCAGGATGGGGGAAACAATCATCAAAATAGTGGGTATGCGGCCAAGCAGATTATCCATTAACGGCCTCCGTACGGGCTTCAGAACGTTTTGCCAGGCGGGCTGCGATAATGCGGAAGCCGGCGCGGATGGCGATAAATATTACAATAAGCCCCTGGGTAATGAAGATGACTTCTTTGGGGATGGTGCGTTCCATGAGGGGCTGGGCTGAATTGAGCATGCCAAACAACAGGCCCGCAAGAAGGGTGCCGAGGGCGTGGCTGTTTCCGACCAGTGCCACCGCGATGCCGGCAAAGCCGTAGCCGTCATTTCCGGCAAGAACCCGGCCGAAGCTGAATGAGCCAAGAGCAACCACACCGCCTGCAAGACCGGCGAAGGCTCCGGCGATGGCCATGGACGATACAATGCTGCGGTTGACCGGGATTCCGCTACAGCGCGCTGCTTCTTTGTTGAAGCCTGTGGCCCGCAGTGAAAAACCGAGACGGGTTCGCTCAATTATAAACCAGTACAGGGCAACGGCAACCAGGGCAAAGAAAAAGCCCTGATTAAGCTGGGACCCGCCGGTCAGGGCACGCAGGGGTTCGGAACGCAGCAGGGCGGTTGCCGGATAGGAAACAGTACGGAAGGTTGAGGTTCCCGGTATTTGCATGATCAAAATACGCGACAGGTACAGGGCGATATAATTGAGCATGATGGTGGCAACAACCTCGGAAACCTCGTAGCGGGCTTTGAGAAAACCGACGATACTGCCCCAGAAGGCTCCGCCGGCCATGGCAAGAATAAGGGCCAGAACCCAGTGAACGACAGGCAGCTGAGGAGCAAACAGGGCAACACATTGGGCAACCGTCATTCCCACTACATACTGGCCTTCGGCACCGATGTTGAACAGGCCGGTACGGGCCGCAAAACCCATGGACAGGCCGCATAAAATAAAGGGCACAGAGGTGGCCAGCCATTCGCCGACATACCTGAAATTCCATATACCGCGGTCGATATTATAGCCCGAAACTACCTGCACAAGCGCCTTGTACAGCCCCAGGGGGTTGCGTCCCGAACCGATAATTATAAGGGTACTGCATACAAAACCGAGGAAAACAACAAGCACCGAAATGGCGCCGTCCGAACGCTGCAACAGTTTATTAAAACGGACCAGGGTGGATGATGTGCTCATTGGCGGTGCTCCTTGAGGGCCTGTTCGCGGGATGCGCCGGCCATCATACTGCCGATCTGGCGTTCATCTATCTCGCCGGCAGCAAAAACGCCGGCGATCTCGCCCTTGGAGATGATGGCAATGCGGTCGCACAGGTTCATGATTTCGTCCAGCTCGAAAGAAATGAGCAGAACGGCGCGACCTTTATCGCGTTCGGCCACAATGCGTTTTCGTATGTATTCGATAGCTCCGACATCAAGACCGCGGGTCGGCTGGGCTACAACCAGAAGCGAGGGTGACAGGTCTATTTCGCGGGCAATAATCACCTTTTGCTGGTTTCCGCCGGACATGTTCCGGGCCTTCATGACCGCTCCTTCTCCCGCACGTATATCATACTGCTCGATCAGGGTATCTGCGTGTACAGCTATTCCGGACTGATCAAGCATACCGAAAAGACCGGACCATGGTTTTGCGTCATAGGTTTTTAATACCGAATTTTCTGCAATGGTAAAATCAAGCACCAGCCCGTGCCGGTGCCGGTCTTCAGGGATGTGACCGATGCCGGCCCCGATGCGTTTTTTTACTGACATGCGGGTAATGTCGCGTCCATCAAGGGTGATGCGGCCTGATTCCAGGCCGGCCAGTCCGGTTATCGCATAGATCAGCTCGGTCTGGCCGTTACCGTCTACGCCTGCAATACCCAGGATTTCGCCGGAATGGACTTCCAGGGACAGATCACGTACTGCAACAAGACCGCGCTGGTTGCGGACAGACAGGTTTTCGATCTGAAGAACAACAGGCCCCGGTTTGAGCGGGGCTTTATCGATTGCGAACTCCACCGCCCGACCGACCATCATGTCGGCCAGCTGCTGTTCGCTGACATCGGCAACATCTACGGTTCCGATATAGCGGCCCCGGCGGAGCACGGTGCAGCGCTCTGCAACGGCCTTGATTTCTTTCAGTTTATGGGTAATCAGGATGATGGTTTTACCCTCGGCCTTTAACCTGCGCAGGATATCCATCAGTTCATCGATTTCCTGGGGGGTTAACACAGCGCTGGGTTCATCAAATATGAGGATGTCGGCATTGCGATAGAGGGTTTTAAGGATTTCTACCCGCTGCTGCATGCCAACAGAAATATCTTCGATTTTATCACGCGGATTTACCTTCAGGCCGTAGGTTTCTGACAGCTCTGCAACCCGCTGTTCGGCGCTTTTTATATCAAGCATGCCGAAACGGTCCCTGCTTTCAACGCCGAGTACAATGTTTTCTGTAACAGTATAGTTTTCTACCAGTTTGAAGTGCTGATGCACCATGCCGATATGCAAAGCGGTAGCTTCGTTAGGATCCCGGATCTTGACCTCCCGGCCGCGTATTTTTATGCTTCCGGAATCTGCCTCGTAGGAACCGAACAGAATGGACATAAGGGTCGATTTTCCCGCACCGTTTTCACCGAGCAGGGCATGTATTTCAGTGTCGCGGACAGCAAGGTCTATGCCGTCATTGGCGACAACACCCGGAAAGGTCTTTGTTATGCCGATCATCTCGATCGCGTTTTGACTCATTAAGCTCTCCCGGCTTCAGGATGTGCTGCAGGGGACTACGATAACAATCAGTATAGACTCTCGAAGCGCCCTGCAGATGTATTCAAAGAAGGGCACCGGAGTATCGGTGCCCTTAATCATGTGGTGTACAACCGGGATCTTCCGGTCCGGGCTATACACCATTCAGCTGTATCAAGGCTGCAGATCAGTTATCTCGTGCTCCCAGGCCGGCAGGCACAACACCGGCGGCAAGGGCTTCGCGATATGTGGCATAGACCTTGATTTTCCCGTCAATGACATCCTGACGAACAGCATTGACCTTTGAAACGATATCGGCACCAAGCTCGGGATTGCGGTCGGAGAAACCGACACCGTTAGATACCATGTCCAGAACAACAGTTTTGGCTTCAAAGCGGTCTTCTTCTACAGCCTGCAGGGCATACAAGGTTGCGGCTTCAACCTTCTTGAGCATTGAGGTCAGGACTGCGCTTTTGCCGTCGGCAAACAGGCCGTCTTCATACTGGTCGGAATCTACACCAATTGCCCAGACATTGCGTCCCTGGGCCCGATATTCCTTGGCCTGGGCGATAGCACCCATACCGGTTCCGCCGGCTGCAGAATAAACGGCATAAACGCCGGAATCAAACCAGTTCTTTGCCTGGGCTTTTGCCAATTCGGGCTTACCCCAGTCGTTGGCATAGTAGTCCAGCACCTGTGCATTGGGTAGAACAGAGCGGATACCCTGGATATATCCCATCTGGAATTTGGTGATAACCGCACCTGGTACACCGCCGATGAAGCCGAAACGGGGATTTGCAATGCCGTCAGCCTGAGCCTTCAGGGCAACCGCAACACCGACCAGGTATGAACCCTCGTGTTCGGAGAACGTAAACTGCATGACATTGGGCTGAACAACCCAGTCAACATCAACAATCATGTATTTCTGGTCCGGATACAGGGGTGCAACCTCGGCCAGGGCATCTGCAAAGGTAAATCCGGTTACGCAGATAAGATCATAGCCTTCATCGCTTGCCTGTTTGATATTCGGTATATAGCGGTCCTGTGTCTGGCAGGTTACGGTAAAGTAAGTTTTTCCACGGCCGCTCTGTTTTTCCCAGGTGTCGCCGTAAAAGTCCAGGATACCGCGCCATGCTGCGGCATTGAATGATTTGTCGTCGATACCTGTAGCATCGGTGATAAGAACGATGGTTGGTTTACCGTCGGCAGCGCGGCTGTCTTTCCGGGTACATCCGGTGATCACGGTAAGCGCCATCAGCACCACAAGAGCGAGAACAATCAGCTTTTTCATGAAATCCTCCTAATGGATCGTGGACAGGAATACTCTGCCCGGTACATACGGGTATTATAAACCCAAAAGGAGGATAACTCAAGCAAAGGCTATTTTTTCGAAGAATTGAAGTAGACGGGGTTGCCCTGGCATCAAGCCAGGCATTACGTGCTGACGATAAAGGCCATCAAGCCTTTGTCGTCAGCTTCCTTACTGTAGTAATTCTGCAGAAAAGCGAAGCTTTTCGAAGAATTGAAGTAGACGGGTTTGCCCTGGCATCAAGCCAGGCATTACGTGCTGACGATAAGGCCATCAAGCCTTTGTCGTCAGCTTCATTATTGTAGTAATTCTGCAGAAAAGCGAAGCTTTTCGAAGAATTGAAGTAGACGGGTTT
>CAZXJV010000141.1:0-4391 GCA_964641135.1 uncultured Treponema sp.
TATGTTATCCGCCAAACTCCTGCCCCCGGAACTGCGTTATTGCCGGGAATGGTGATTGAACTTGTCCTTGAATGATTATTTTGAACATAATTGCACCCTGTTGACCAACCGGTTCAAAGATCTTTCTGCCCTGATGGGTTTGGACAGTGAGCAGGGACGTCTTTCATTGATGCACAGCGTTCCGGATTCATATAAACTGTCAGAATCCCGTTCAGGTGCCCCTACTCTTACCGCAGGTGAATACATGCTGCATTCAGCATGGGATCCCCGCCGTGAAGCAGCACGAATGATTTCCGATCCCTCTTTCCCTGCTGGCGATATATTGATACTGGAAGGTTCAGGATTGGGATATCTTGCATCTCAAACAGCTGAAGCCAGGCCTCGATGCAAATTGGTACTGATTGAGCCGGATATCTATATTTTTATTCGCTGTCTTCAAGCTACTCCACTGGATACCCTTTTTGAACATCCGGACCTGATTCTTTTGATCGGGTTGACGCCATCTGATACTCTTCATTGTTTGAAACAACTGGGTCTGGACGGTGCAGCAGTGTTCACCCCGCCTGCCCTTATCGCTGCCAATCCTCACTGGTTTTCGGAGCTGCATACCTTACGGTACCGCAGCAAAAAAAAAGACGATATCAACCGAAACACACTCAAACGTTTTGGTGGTCTATGGTTGTCAAACATGACAGCAAACCTGGAAAGCATTCGGGACACAGCGGATGTTTCCATGCTTAAAGATCTGTTTACTGATTGTCCGGTTTTGATTCTGGCAGCCGGCCCGAGTCTGGATTCCATTTTGGACATTCTCCCGCTGCTTGCCCGACGAATGCCGGTCATCGCCGTTGATACTGCCTGCAGGGCATGCAGGAGAGCCGGTGTGGAACCTGATTTCTGTGTACTCGTAGACCCCCAATACTGGAATTTCCGCCATCTTGACGGACAGGATACATCAAGAACGATTCTGGTCAGTGAATCAGCAGCCTGGCCTGGTGTATTCCGTATGCCCTGGAGGGAAACCCTGTTGTGTTCCTCGCTTTTTCCTCTTGGCCGGTTTTTGGAACACCGAACTCAAAAAAGAACAGAATTGGGTGCAGGCGGTTCTGTTTCAACTACAGCCTGGGATTTGGCCCGTTTAACCGGTACCGGAAGAATTATAGTTGCCGGACTTGACCTTGGATTTCCGGAACTCAGAACACACGCTGCAGGCAGTGTCTTTGAAGAAAGAACTCACACAGTTTCCAACCGGCTGGCGCCCTCTGAAACTGCCGGATTTCAGGCGCTGAGTGCCGCAGGCCTGTTCTACGGCACAAATTACCGGGGAACCCCTGTATTAACCGACAAACGGCTGAGTCTGTACGCATGGTGGTTTGAAAGCCGCATAGCCAGCTGCGATCATGGTGCTACACAGACTATCTGTCCGCAGGGTCTCATGATTCCCGGTATAACTGTAGCAGACAGCACCGAGCTTCTGGAACTGCCGGAAAACCGCCCCGAGATTGATCAACGCATACGAAAGCTTACAGAAAGCTGCGCGGAGTACAACAGGAATGACCGGAAAAAACGTGAAGAACGATTCAATCAGGTTCTGGACGAACTTTTTGTGTGTCTGGAAAAACTATTGAAAGCTTCAGAAGATGCAGCGGGAATCGTTCACAGGGCAGTTCAGTCAGGAACAGGCCTTTCACCGGCGCAGAGCCGCCGTTTAGATGAACTGGACAAGGAAATTTACTGCAATCCGGCCAAAGAAGTAGCAGCAATGGTATTTGAACAAAGGGCAACCGATGCAAATAATGCAGACGGCCTTGCCATACTGCGCGTAGCAGAAGAAATGTATCAAAATATCAAAGAATCCGCCCTTAAAAATCTTGTCCTTTTAAAAGAACGTTGAAAATTCCCGCCGTTCACAACAAGCTGTTAAAGTTTCAAATACTGCCTGCCGACAATAATGATACAAGTTGAGCTTGAATAACGGCGAACGAGAGTGACGTCCAGTCGCCGTTTGTGGCCGACCTTCAGACCGTATCGAAAGAGATACGGTCTTTTTTTATGCCTTTGCGGTTGCCTTTTTTTTAGCGGAATCAAACCAGGCAGGAAGTTCGTTTAAAAGGGTTCCGAAAACAGCGCTGTGGGTTTCTCCGCGCGCAGAATCGAGAACACGACTAAAAGCGCCCGAGGTATAGGAGCGGGTTAATCGCTTCAGTGCAGCATCAGCAACTGCAAGGTTCCCGTCTGCACGGGCAGCAAGTACCGATGGCAGCAGGTATGCAGACAGGGCAAGGACAACAGGATCCCGCGCTTCAGTGCACAGCCGGCCCAACCCTTCTGCCGCTTCTGTACGGTTATTTTGAATTCGGCGGACAAAGGCTGCATAAAACAATAACCAGTCACGATCCGAGTGCTTCATTTCTGCACATTTCTGTGTGAACTCGCAAAACCCGTCGTAGCGTTTTCCTATAAGGCGAATCGCTGCCAGCCGTGCTGCAGACCGTGCTAAAAGATCCGGTCGTTTTTCTGCAAGGAGATTCTCCAGACGTTCTGCAGTATCAAAATCCGCCATAATTAAAAGCGCATCCGCCAGCAGACGAACCGTACGATTCGAGAAATGATGATCAGAAAAGACACGCTTTTCAAGCCAGGCTGCCAGAGCTGGCCAGTCCTCGGCCTCAAGTAAAGAGAGGGTTTTCCAGTTGGAAATAAACACAAAATTTAAAATAATCAGCAAAACAACCAGCACCAAACCGAAATACCAGTTAGATTTCCAGAAGTCAAGCATGAATTGCCCGTCAAGAATCAACAGAGGCATGAAAAAAACCATAAGGGATGATACAATCAGGACGATATTGAAAGAGATGAAAAGGGTCTTGAATTTCATCAATCCACTCCTTTAAGCTATTAACAGGGAGTGTACTACAGGGGAGTAATGAAAGTGAATACCTTTACAGTAGGCGAATTGCAGGAACAGGCCTTTTTTACTGCTGATGCCTTCCTCGACAAAAAGTTCCTTTTACTCCCTCCCGGCGTAGCGGTGAGTGAAGATCTTAAAAATGCTCTTCTTGATTGGGAATTCCGAAGCATATATTCGGAAGGGGAAATAACCGAGCAGTTTAACGAATCTGATTATCCAGAAACTGCCCCTGAGTCAGATGCGGCACTGGAGGAGGTTGTGGAAGCATCCTCCGACACTGGCTCAAATACCGAAGATGACAGTCTTGCAGTTATAGAAAAAGCCTATTACGATTTTCAGACCTTTATCGAAGCTGTATACACCCGATATGCAACAAAAAAAGACCTTAATTTACAGACCATCTCCGACCGTGTAAAAGAACTTTGCGAATTTATCCGTGAGAACAAACGATATGTACTGCGAATTCAGCCGAGCCAGGAGAGCCGGGAACGAAACTACCTGGTTGTGCATTCCATGCGTTCAACTGTTTTTGCTATTGTAATCGGGCTGCAGTTGAAATTTCCGATTCACAAACTGATTGAGCTTGGTGTTTCCTGTATCCTTCATGAGATTGGCATGATTCGCCTTCCCCCCCAGCTGTATATGGGAAACAGACCGCTTGCTCCTGCCGAAAAGAATGCCATTCTGACCCACCCCGTTCTTTCATACAACATACTCCGGGAGTTTTCTTTCCCCCTGAATATCTGTCTTGGTGTGCTTGAGCACCATGAGCGGGAAAACGGCGCCGGCTACCCCAGAAAACTGACGAAAGAAAAGATCTCGATATATGCAAAAATAATAGCCGTCGCATGTTCCTACGAAGCGGTGACCGCTCCCCGACCCTACAAGGAAGCCCAGGATGCCTACAGCGGAATCATAGAAATCATGAAAAACGTAGGCAAGCAGTATGATGAAACAATCATACGGGCTCTGCTTTTTTCTCTGTCACTGTATCCAATCGGATTGTATGTTCTGCTTTCAAACAATAAAATCGGTCAGGTTGTGGATGTCAACCCGGAAAACCCCAAATTTCCGATTGTCCAGCTCTACGGTGAAACTGCGGTTGACGGGAAGCCCCGTCTGATAGAAACCGGTGAATATGCAATAAAGATAGTACGTCCCTTGAGCAAGGAAGAAGGTGCAACCCTTTTAAAAACAACCTGAGATGGTGGTATCACGCAGCGCGTTTCCCGATACGGGGCATACCGATGGCGAATTCAAACCTCAGAACAGGGTCACTTCTCCCGATTCAGCGACAGGAAGCATATCTTCTATTTCATCAAAGCCTGCCAGCTTGCCGGCCTGCCGCTTATGCGCGGTAATGGTGAACTGATCTACAAGCTCACGGAACCGCCCGTTTTGAATCTCCCATCCGTCAAGATTTGACTCGCGCAAAAGAGCATCGCGTTCCGTTCCTCGTTGTGCGGCGAAAGCTCGAAGC
>CAZXJV010000142.1:0-4255 GCA_964641135.1 uncultured Treponema sp.
CTGTACTTCATCTAATTGCCTCCTTAGTGGACGACAACTATATTGACACAGGGGGCACCGATGCCAGTTCCAGAATCCTGTCCAGACAGTAGACTTGTATAAACCGCCAGGCGGAAAGAGTTTCTCCGCGATGAAAGCGGCACAAGCCAACGTACAGACAGGTTAACAACTCGCCGACAGCGTGATCTGTGTTAATGGTGCCGGGTAAACGGCCCTGCAGTGACTGCGGCTCAAGAATGGACTGATCAAATCCGGGCCGGGCCCACAGAACCGCTCCCCGGGCAAAAGGAATCTTTTGTATTTCCTCGGGCTCAAAGACGGCCATTTCGCCGAACACCCCGTCGGCGAACAATAATTTAAACCCGTCAACGGTATTGCGGAACAGATACGAAACCGGATGCGCCCGGTCCAGCCACTGGGGTTCTTCCAGGAACCGTTTTTTTGTGCCCGTTTTAACTATTACAAAAAAGTCCAGATCCGACCAGTCATCCAGCCGGTTCCGTTCTATGCCTGCGGATCCAAGCCCCAGTAATGCCAGTCCGTCAGGATCATTTTCTATTACCCGCTTCAGGTCTTCCAGACGGGAGAGTAACAGTTCTGTCTTTGTTTTCATCGCTCACTCCTTGTTATGCTACATTGCAGCAGCACGCCGGAACAATGCATTCTTTTGTGCGCTCCCTACAGTGATTCACGAATCAGCAACCGGGCAGGAATCAGTTGCGGGGTGCTGTCCGGAACATCAGAAAGAACCGACTCTATGGCAGCCTTGCCTATTGCGTCAGAATCCTGGGCTACGGTTGTCAGGGCAGGAGATGATAAGGCAGAAGCAGGGATGTTATCAAAGCCGGTAACGGAAAGATCTTTCGGGATGCTCAGCCCCAGTTCGCGGGCTGCCTGCATGGCTCCCAATGCCTGCAGGTCCGAGGCACAGACAAGTGCATCCGGCCTGGGTGTGCCGGCCAGTAATTGAAGTGCCGCTGTATAACCGGATGCGACATTCAGGGCTGTGTCGACCGCCGGGGGAAGAAGAATCAAGATTCCGTTCCCTGCAAAATTCTGTAAATGCCGCGTGGCGCTCCGTTCCGACATACCCGCCTCCGTGAATCCCGATAAATCCGATTTTTCTGTGACCCTTGTCATACACAGCCTGCAGTGCACAGTTCATTGCCTGACGGTTGTCTGTAGAGATAAAGCCTCGTGCAGAGCCGGGTATCGGCGTATCTATCGCAACCCAGGGCCAGCGATCTTGAGCCAGTTCCTGAAGCTGTACGTCATCAGGCCATAAACCGATCAGTATTGCAGCTGCTGTTCCCCGCTGACGGGCATATTCCAGATACCCGATGCGGTTTGCCTCTTCGGACTCCTGGAAGATCATCAGGTCACAACCCCTGTTTTGTGCCTCCTTCATCAATCCGCCCAGAAAATTGAAGCCGAAGTATTCTCCTGCCGGGCGGTTAAAGCGGTTTAATAAGAACACGCCTATTACTGCGCTTTTACCCATGGCCAGCGTACGGGCTGCGGGGTTGGGTGCGTAGCCCAGTTGCTGTGCCGCTTCCTGTACCCGCTGCTTGACCGATACCGAAACATCCGGCCGGTCATTAAGGGCTTTAGAAACGGTCGATTCGGAAAGGCCAAGAATCCTGGCCAGTTCCTTGAGCGAGATCTGGCCAGGCATTAACAGACTCCTGTTGTAACGCGACTCAGTACTGCCTGTTTTTTCAGTTCGAAGGGTTCCCTGACCGGTTTTGGTGTTCCGGGATAGTTCAGTGTGTCGCAGGAACCGGTTTCCAGCAGGGTTTTAAGACCTGCGGTGTTAAGCCAGTAGTAAATGCCCCAGTTTTCAAAGTCCCACTCACTGTTGTACGGATGGCATTCGTAATCGATGTAGAGTATCTCGGTGTCGGTGATGATAAAGTTTGTCGGAAAATAATCAACATGAAAGCCGGCTGATGTCAGGGTTTGGTGGAACTGCCAGGCTAGTGAAAAATGGTGATCGTTCAACAGACCTTGAGCAGCGAGTTCCGCAGCGGTTTTGCCCGGGATATACTCTTTTACCAGGTACTGTTGTTCATCGTTCCATTCCAGCAACTCCGGCATGCGAATACCTGCGCCGGTCAGGCGTTTCCATGCATCCACCTCGGATAAAACCTTGTTGGAAAAGGTATAGTAGGGCACTGGTTCTGTGTGCATCTTTTTGTAAACAACCTGCCGGGTTTTCGAAACCGCCAGCCAGGAATAGGCCGCCTTTCCTTTCCCCAAAAGGGATTCTATAATAAAATCATCATTCAAAATATGAACTGTCTGACCTTCCATGCTTCATTCCTCCGTAGACTATTTCGAAAGCGCTTTCGGTATGCTCTGTGGAGGTAGTCTGCCGAAAGCGCTTTCGGTGGTCAAGTGTTAAATAATAATAACTGGTGTTTCCTGCATATTGTTTTTTTCATGACCAGTGCTCTATAGCAAAAGGAGCGAGGCATATGTGGCAAGCTTACAAGTCCGCGACATTGATGATCGCTTATATACTGTTCTGATAACATCCGCGAAATTTCAACAACGTTTTAGCAGAATTTAAGAGTTGCTATTAACAGACCGGGAAAAGGCCACAAACTGAAAGACTGTGCTATAGTTTTAAGGTACATACGTTCATACGGAGTTTTTTCAATGCGTACAATGACTCTTCTTTTCTTTTTATGTGTTGCCGTGAGCGGTACCTTCGGTGAGGTAACAGAAATTGAACCGGCCGATGTTTACGGACAGATAGATACCAGCTATGACCTTCAGTTAATTCAGGCTTTATCCGGAACCGATAAAGAGGAAGTCGCCCGCGCCCTGGAAGAAGTTTTTCAGAACATTGACCGTGTAACACCCCCGGTTTTATTTCTTGTTTCAAATCTTGTGTATGAATTAGATGGTTATACTGCTGCTCTTTTGTTCCATATAGCACAGCTTCGTGCGCTTATTGATGCAATGCTGTGCGCTGACAGAACAGCCCGTCAGGCGGTTGTTATTCTTGATATGAACTTCCAGCCGCTTATCACCGATTATATCCTGGAGAACCGTGACCTGGCATACGAAAGCGTGCGAAGCGCAATCAGCTATGTTTTACTGAATGATGTTGCATACGACAGACGCTGGATCAATCTTCATGGTATACAGGCGTTCGGCAGCAGCTCCGGGGGTACCGGATACTTGAGCATTCCGCAGGATCAATGGGAGTCTATTATAAGTAATACAATCGAAGAATACAGCGAATATATATTCAGTTATCTGGATCAGCTTGAGTATCGGGATTCTAGCTGATCGCTGCTATAAAAGCGATGATTATCCGTGCTATAGTTCATGAATCGCGAAAACACTCTGAAGCTTTTTATATGGAGGGACTATGCGGATTATAATCGGATATCTTTCACGGGCGGGATCTACCCGTCAGTATGCTGAATGGCTGGCAGAATCGGTTGGCGGGGAAGCTGTTTCGTTAAAAGAACGTGCTGCCTCTGCTCTTTTGGCTGGCGCTGACCTTCCTGTCCTTTGCGGCGCCATAGAAATTGGTCGCCCGGCCTTTCTGGGCTGGCTTAAAAAACACTGGACTGTTCTGGGGTCACGCAAGCCGATACTCGTATTGACCAGCGGGGAGCGTAAAGAGGAAGGCCCCAAGATGGATGCCGATATGGCAGAAGCCCTGGGCGAAGAGCTCATGGCCGGTACCTGCCGCTTTTACGTTGGCGGCCGGTATGACATCGCAACCATGCCCTTTATGATGCGAGTCATGCTCAAGATAGCGGCGGCGCTCACAAAGGATCCTGAGGTCAAACGCGGCATGCTTGAGCCCTATGAAGACATGAACCGCGCCAACCTTGATCCGGTACTTGCGGAAATAAAAGTGCGTGCTGATAAGGAACAGGATTCATAAACGGATTGTTTGATTGGTGTTGATTCTGTTTCTGCTCTGCACGAGATACGTCTCCGCTGTGGTTCATCGCCGGGATCTACAGCTGAAACGTAATGATGTTTTTTGTTCCCGCTTCGTTCAGTATGATGTATGTGCCGTTGAGCTTTTCGGTGAGCATTTTGACGATTGTTCTGCCCATACCTGCAGGTTGTTTCGGGCAGGCGGTTTCCGTATGCCCGGCTCCGTTATCTTGAATGGTCAGCGTTACGGTATTTCTATTCCGGTTGATGACGACTGTTATTGTGCCTTCTCAAATCCAGTCAAGATAGATTACGCCATTTGGAGGGCGTAATTACATGAGATATT
>CAZXJV010000143.1:0-4200 GCA_964641135.1 uncultured Treponema sp.
CGGTTCGGGATAATCATCCGGGTTAATACCATAACTGTGAGGTATTAGTGGAAAAGCCTTGAGCCAGATTAATGCCAGGTCATTTGGTTCTACCCAAGTCCTTGCCTTTTTGCTCAGGATGTAATTATTGAAGTTCCATGCTTTCTGCAATTGGGGATGGGGAGTACCAAGATGCGGGTTAGGCAAGTCTTGCCAGTCCAGCTCTTTGCTTATCTCGTAGTAAAGAACTTCATACTGCTCTGTAACAGGTTTTCGTATCCAGGATTTACCGGAAGCGGTTATAACGAGTTCTCCGCCCTGCTCTTCAAACAGGCCACTGTTGACAAGGACAGGCAACAACATGCCGAGTATGGGAAGGTCGATCTGGCGTCTTATGGGGTATCTTGGGTCGTATATGTGATCAAATGACCAAAAAGGTAGCGGCTCGAACACTTCGTGGAAGATCTCTTTAACCAGGGCGGTTGGCAAATAACCGGCGTTGGTGAGCTTTACAGGGCCCTGTTCAAGATGACCAAGAAGGTAGCGCCCGAGTTGAAGCAGGGGAACCTGTGCGGCGTGTTTTGTAACCGCTGAAAAGTTCAGGCGTACCAGATCTGCATTTGAAGCTGACCCGGGAAGAGGCACAGGATGATCTTCATCAAGAAGAGAGTGCATCTGTTCAGGTGTCAATCCCAGAAAGTCATCATTGACGGTCTGGTTGTAACGGACTATATGGTTTTCAAAAAATGCCATGGCGTCGGCCTCTGAAGAAAACTGCATCCCGGAGGCTGCCTTCTGTATGGCGTTTACATGCTCTGTTGCCTGATTGGGTTGGCCTTTCCATTGACGAAAACTTGGTATGGCCGCATCCGGTTTTTCTCTGGACAGGGCCTCCATAGCCTTCCCATATGCTTCAAGTTCTGTCTGTTCCGGGAACAATGATTTTATCAGCTCATCATCATTTCGGAAGCCGGTGCTGGTGTCTTTTTTGTTCAGACAACAAAACTTGTACTTTTTGCCACTGCCGCAGGGGCAGGGATCATTGCGTCCGGTTGAAGCCATAGAAACATCATACTACAGGCAGAAAAAAATACAAGTAGCATTTTTTAGGTAGCTCTTTCAAAACTACCCGAGTATTGAAAGAGCCTCGGTTAGGCAAAAAATCTCGACACCTTATCATGCCTCCAACTTTCTGTTAAAATTCCTTTCGTGTATAAAAAAGTACTGAACCTGACAACCACACTTATAGCTCAATCAAATGATACGGAGGCTGGCTATGTTTTCTGATCCTTACTATCATGCAAAGGTCGCATCATTGCTGGACGGGGCTAAACAAAAAGAAAGAGCCTGGGTAAAAAAGAATCCGCTGTTGCGCTGGATAGTGACCCGCCGGTTTCCTTCGCCGTTCAGGCCGTACCAGGAATACTGGAGAGATACACCGCCTGAGTCCATGGTTGCTCCGCGCCATCCCCCCTGTCCCCGATGCGGTACCGAAGAACTTGACACAATTGACCTCAGGGAGGCAGTCGGACACAACGGTGATGGTGTAGGCACCCGTTATACGATGTGTCCTGTCTGCGGCTGGACAATCTGGTGGCGCTATGATGACGGCAGTATGTACTGAGCATTTTCTCCGGAATATGTCTTATACAGGTCGGTCGAAAAGTATTGCGCTTCAAATTTGAACTGAGGCATCATAACATTTTTTTGCGATGCGGTTTTTTATGTTAGCAACCGCGAGCTTACGCACCCCTGCATACGCTCGCGAATCTTCAGCCACGCAGCTCGTGAATTTCCTTTTCGAGCGCCTCGATACTGCCTATAATCTCGGTGAAGGTCGGTATCTCCCCGAAAAGCATCGATTGCATGGCCTGATAGTCTTTTTCCAAATCCCGTACATGGCATTCAGGCGGCATAAGCTGAATTGAACCCGGAAGGGCCTCCTCATATTTCGCCCAGGGACACCGATAGAACCGACGCTTGAAGGCGATGACTTCTTTGAGCAAATCAAGATCTTTGAAAGCGTCGTTTTTAACCGTGGTTTTTGCCATCCGGTAGAGATCGTAGTAATGCCGCGAGTAGCGGAGCGGCAGGGTGCGTTTTTCATCGCGCTGCGCTTCCTGATGGAGTATGGTGGCCTTTTCCCAGAAGGTTCGTTTTGCCATAACCGTCCGCACTGACGTCTCGGGGTTCCCGAAAACCGCTGGATACTGCTCCGCGGCATACGGCTTGATGACCCTGCTTTCCGACGGTACCCAAGCCGCAAGTGGACCAAGCTCAAGACGAATCGCCTGTAAAATCGCGGAATTTGAAAAACTTTTCGGATAATGGAAAAACACGTTTTGCTCTGAATCGACGGATATTTCGACATCCTTCCCCAGGAGACCGGCGAAGCCAATCCTCAACTCGGGAGCAAAGGTTTCATGCAAAAAGCCCAAAGCCCGCGCATTCGCTTCATCATTAAATTTCTCTTGCCCTGACGTGCTGCGTGCTTCCCATGGCTCGTCCTTGCGGTACCCCAGAAGTGTCCAGTCAATGATAAGATCAATATCTTCAGAAAACCGTTGAATCAGATTATAGGCCTTCGAAAGGCTGGTACCGCCCTTGAATGAAAAGTTTCTTTTCCAGGGGCTTGTATTAAAAAGATACGCAAGCGTCCAGCACACCCAGAAATCCTTCTCAACAACAGCCGCATTGATTCCCATTTTCCGGGCTGTTCCGAGAAATAGATCTTGTCGATCCTTGTTTGAAAGACACGCAACCTTATTCATTTTCTGTAGCCCCTTCAGTGCAGATAATCTTGATCTCGTCATATATCCAGTCTGTCGCGATCTTTGCCTCTTTCAGCAATGTCTTTTTTTCCTTATCCGTGAGATTTCGGGCAATCTTTGAGCGGATATTCGTATTCACGGAGTTTTTCCCGAGACTTTTCAGGGCTTGCACGACCAGAGCGCTCTTGAACGAGAGAATCGTTAACTCCCGGTTTGTCCGGTGTTTGAACTCCATCTTTATGCCAAGCCATTCGTACGTACGGTAAGGGCCATCGCTCAAGTATTCCCACTGCGCGGGAATCTGCGTCGATAATCCTAACGCATTCAACGCAGTATTCCCAGATGGCCTGATAGTCCAACCAAATGAACGGGCCAAGGCTTGCGCGACAGCCTCCGGATCAGGAGAAGCGAGTTCACCGAGCAGCGTACTGTATGAAGGATAATCATAGATACCACGCATAAGCCGACGAATAGAGCCTTTATCGACCAATCGGGCAAGGATCTTGCGAATGGTAATCGCCCCCGCGATATCGGCAAAGTCGGCAGGAGAGAACACGCTTCCTTTCCCCAGCTTCCGTATCCGGTTAAGCACCTGTTCAGAATAGATTTTTTCAGACATCTTCTTGCGCTCCATTTGTCTCGAAAAGTATATACTTTTCGAGACACTCAAAGCAAGAGAAAAAATGTTTAATCCGCATAATCTATATGACTTTGATGATTTCACGGGATATATTCTCTTCATCCCGTACGCGTACCGTGTCCCATCATGAATCCGCTGTCGCGCTGGATAGTAACCCGCCGGTTTCCTTCGCCGTTCAGGCCGTACCAGGAATACTGGAGAGATACACCGCCTGAGTCCATGGTTGCTCCGCGCCATCCCCCCTGTCCCCGATGCGGTACCGAAGAACTTGACACGATTGACCTCAGGGAGTCAGTCGGACACAACGGCGATGGTGTAGGCACCCGCTATACGATCTGTCCTGCCTGCGGCTGGACAATCTGGTGGCGCTATGATGACGGCAGTATGTACTGAGCCGTTTCTTTGGTGAGAGTTGTTGGTAGTTTATTCATCAAACACAAATTATATTTTTCTCCATCATTAATCGCATTCCAGCATGTTTATTATCAAAAAGTACTTTTTTTTCGGACCTCTTAAAACTATCATGAATGTCATTGTTCAGAGAGCATTGTTCGATAAACGCCTTTGGTGGGTTCATTGGTCCCAAAGGTCTTTTTATTTCGATAGTAAATGGGGCTAATCGGCATAAATAGATTGCAACCAGTTTAGACTTGGTATACACTTTGTGCTGTAATTCTCCATTTTGAGATGAACGAAGGATGAAGGTTATGGATCAGAGATGGCTCATGGTCGATGACATTTGCAAATATCTGAACGTAAGCAACGAGACGGTCTACAAGTGGATCGAACAACGGGCTATGCCCGGTCATC
>CAZXJV010000144.1:0-4116 GCA_964641135.1 uncultured Treponema sp.
TGGGTACCCTCACCCCCCTCAACCCGTCATGCGGCAGCCGGAGCCCTGATCATCTGCAATCTTTCCGCAAGCAATGAAATTGCCGGCAAAGCTGACTGGCGGCGCACACTGGTTGCCGGTCAAAGCGGTCGGCTGCTTGCCGCCTATGTGTATGCAGATGCCGGAACCGGTGAATCCACTACCGATCTAGTTTTTTCCGGTCATAACATGATTGCAGAATACGGCACAATCCTGGCAGAAAGTCCGCCGTTTAGCGGTGAGGGCACCATGTCAAATGCCATGGTATTTGCCATGGCAGATATTGATCTTTTAAAGCTGGCCCAGGAACGCTGCCGTGTAAACACCTGGCCCGGAATAAAGGAGCAAACCGGTTATACCGAAATACAGCTGAACCTTCTTCGTACCCCGGAGAAAGCAGATCAGACATCTGATTTACTGCGTGCTGTGGATCCCCTGCCCTTTGTTCCTGCAGCTGCTGATGACCTTTCCCGACGCTGCGAAGAAATCCTTGCAATTCAGAGTGCAGGACTTGAAAAACGTCTTGTACATACCGGCTGTAAAACTGTTGTAATCGGTGTCTCGGGAGGTCTGGACTCAACCCTGGCCTTACTGATATGCGCCAGAACATTCAACCGTCTCAAACTTCCCGCGAAAGGCATTATTGCAATAACCATGCCCGGTTTCGGAACAACAAGCCGTACACGCAGCAATGCCCGTACACTGGCCGAAGTTCTCGGAACAACCCTGCGTGAAATACCTATTCATCGTTCAGTTGAACGACACTTCAGGGATATCGGTCATGACCCGGGCATTCACGATGTAACCTATGAAAACGCCCAGGCACGGGAACGCACACAGATACTAATGGATATCGCGAATCAAAGCGGAGGGCTGGTAATAGGTACCGGTGATTTATCCGAACTGGCCCTCGGCTGGGCAACCTATAACGGCGACCATATGTCCATGTATGCAGTAAATACCTCCATCCCGAAAACACTGGTTCGTCATCTGGTCAGGTGGTTTGCTCTTCATCCGGAACGTATAGCAGGGCAAAAAGAATCACACAGCACCGCACCTGCGGACGCTGGTATCAATGGTGACGAGAAACAGGTATTACAGCGCTGCAAGAAAATGAAGGCTACACTTACATCAATTCTGGATACCCCGGTCAGTCCCGAACTTCTGCCTCCTGAAGACGGTAACATATCCCAGAAGACAGAACAGCTTGTGGGCCCCTATGAACTCCATGACTTTTTTCTGTACTATATGACACGATGGGGCTTTTCGCCGAAGCGGATACTTTATCTTGCAGAACGCGCATTCAGTCCCCGCCAGGCAGCAAAACGCGGTATAGAACCGCGTGACACCGGAGAAATCCTGAAATGGCTGAAACTATTCTACCAGCGTTTTTTTGCCCAGCAGTTCAAACGATCCTGTCTGCCTGATGGTCCCAAGGTTGGAAGCGTCACCCTGTCGCCGCGGGGCGATTGGAGGATGCCAAGCGATGCCTCAAATGCGGTGTGGATGAAAGAACTGGAAGATCTGTAACACAGCAGAAGGCAACGATTCAGAGTGTGTGCAGACGGAAGATACGCTCGAATAAATCATAACCAACCAGTTCCTGGAAATGATCGGCCATGTCCGGTACTGTGAACAGTTTTTCTATAAACATTCCCGCAGCGCCCATTGAAACCGAGTTTTTTCCGAATGGAGAAAACTCAACCGGAACAGGTTCTGTGCGCTGCGAACAGTACACAAGGTTTTTATCAAGAGAAGCGGCCATGGCTTCTTCAAGATTTTCACGGTGCTCGGGAAGATCCCCTGCAAACACAACCTTGTTAAGATCAAAGCAGTTGATCATAAAGCCAAGATTATCGGTGAGCTCTTTATAAATCTGACGCAACAGAAGGGTATTTTCCGGTAAGGATGAAACATTTTTTCTGCTTGCCCTGAACTGAGGATCATTTTTTGCGGCATACAAACTGCGGAATTCGCCGGTCGTAAAATGATCTCCATGCAGAACCCGTGATCGTATGACCAGTCCAAGTCCGACCGCAAGACCGGTCCCCTTGCTGGGCCACACATTCTCGCGGAATTCGCCCAGAACGGCAACGAAGTTGCGGTTTATATCGCCCGGGCGAAAGGCCATCTCGGCCCAACAACAGCAGTTTGCATCATTTTCGATGAATACCGGTTCCGGAAACAAGGACTGAAGACGTTTGCTGAGGGAACAGGGTTCATCAATGCAGAAAGGAAATGAGCGAACGATAGTACCGGTATACGGATCAATAATACCCGGAATACCAATACCCACACCCAGCAGGAGCTTGCCTGCTTCACCGGAACGTCGCCGTGCGTCCGCAACAATCTTTGCAAGTTCGGCATCAAGTGTTTTCGAACTTACCGTGAACGGGCCTTCCATCGAGTCGGCAAGATTCCCTTCCAGGTCGCACAAAACAGCACGGTAGGTTTTTTCCTGAATCTCGATTCCAAGCACAACGCCGATTTCAGTATTGATTTCAAGGTTTATCTGGCGGCGTCCGACACCGGACTGTGTGGTATTTTTACCGACCGTCCGAACCAGTGCCCGATCAAGGATTACCTGCATGATTTTTGTAACCGTTGACCGGTCAAGATCCAGCAATTCAGCAACCTTGATGCGGCTGATTCCCGGATTTTGCCGTATCGCGCGCAGAACCCGGGAAGTATTTACACTGTGCAGACGGTTTGTGTCGGCCATTACGTCTTGTTACACCCGCTTGTAGGAGCGAATCTCCTGATGGATACGGGCCGCCAGTTCTGTGCGGCTGACGCGAACCTGGTCCATTGAATCGCGGAACCGAAGCGTAACGGTATTGTCTTCCTTGGAATCATAATCAACTGTTACGCAGAAGGGTGTACCGATTTCATCCTGACGGCGGTAACGCTTTCCGATCGCGCCGGATTGATCATAATCGGTCATAAAATCTTCTTTCAGTTCGTTCTGGATCTCTTTGGCAAGTTCCGCAAGACCGTCTTTTTTCATCAACGGCAGAACAGCGACAGTAACCGGTGCAACCCTGGGATGGAATCGCAGGACAGTGCGCCAGTCATCATCATTGCCCTTGTCGGCGACCTTTTCCTCTTCGTAGGCGTCGCACAGGAACATAAGCAAATTGCGTGTCAAACCGGCGCTGGTTTCAATAATATAGGGAATGAAGCGTTCATTTCCATTATCCTGATCGATATATTGAAGATCCTTCCCGGAATACTCGGTATGGCGCTTCAGATCAAAATCGGTACGGTTATGTACACCCTCAAGCTCCCGGAAACCCATGGGGAATTCGTACTCGATATCCCAGGCATCCTTCGCATAGTGGGCCAGCTCGTCCGGGCCGTGCTGGTGCCAGCGGAGTTTTTCCATACGGACACCATGCTTTTTATAAAAAGCAAAACGCTGTTCGCGCCAGTAGTCAAACCATTTAACATCTTCGCCGGGTTTGACAAAAAACTGCATCTCCATCTGTTCAAACTCGCAGGTGCGGAAGATAAAGTTCTTGGTGACAATCTCGTTACGAAAGGCCTTTCCGACCTGGGCGATTCCGAACGGGATCTTCAGGCGGTTAGACTGGCTGATGTTCTTGTAATTGACATAAATACCCTGGGCGGTCTCGGGGCGCAGGTAGATAACACTTGCGGTATCTTCCGCCGGACCGATATGAGTTTTAAACATGAGGTTAAACTTGCGGGTATCAGTAAGCTCGCCGGCACATTCAGGGCACTGTTTTTTAGCAAGCTTTTCCTGGTCGATCTGATCGGCACGGAAACGTGCCTTGCATTTTTTGCAGTCAACCAGCGGATCGGTAAAGTTTTCGACATGCCCTGAGGCTTCCCAAACACGGGGATGCATCAGAATTGCGGCATCAAGGCCAACAATATTATCGTGCAGCTGGGTCATTTCCTTCCACCAGGCCTGCTGAATATTGTTTTTTAACTCGATTCCGAGGGGACCATAGTCCCATGCACCATTTTGTCCGCCGTAGATTTCGGAGGATTGAAAAACAAAACCGCGCCGTTTTGCAAGGCTGACGATTTTTTCCATTGTTACCGAGTGATCATCCATGTATGTACTCCTTG
>CAZXJV010000145.1:0-3922 GCA_964641135.1 uncultured Treponema sp.
TGCAGAATCATGTAAAAATATTGGTAGGAGTACGGTTTTGGAAGACGTTATACTGACTATTGAAGAGGTTGCCAAATATCTGCGCGTTTCTGAACGGACTGTATACGATTGGGCCCAAAAGGGAGAAATTCCTGCCGGTAAAATTGGTACCGTATGGCGGTTCAAGAAAGACGAGATCGAAAAATGGGTGAATGAGCGTTTGACCAGTTCAGTCAAGCCGAATCGTACCGAAACCCTGGTGCAGGTTCAGAATATTTTATCCCCTGACCGTATCGTTTTTTTGAACCATTCAACCCGCCATGACGCGCTGGTAGCACTGGCGGATACTCTTGGGACCGCTCCCCAAATAAAAAACAGACAGGAATTGACAGCCGAAATACTGAAGCGTGAAGAGCTGATGTCCACTGCAATCGGACGCGGTATCGCGATTCCCCATGTGCGGCTTTCATCGGTAACTGATCTTGTGATGGCTGTCGGTTTGTGCCGCAATGACATCATCGACTTTCAGACAATTGACGATGTTCCGGTGCGCCTTCTGTTTATGATTGCAGCCGCGTATAATCAGCATGCCTATTATCTGCAAACCCTGTCTTTTTTCAGCACCCGGTTGAAAAACCCGGCGTTACGGGAAGGTCTGCTGCAGGCTTCAAGCCCTCTGGCGGCTTACAACCTGCTTATTGCGAAAGAGTAAGCGGATAGTCCACAACAAACCAGTCGGCAGGATCGGCCATCTCCGCGGAGATTCGGCCGATCTTTTCTTTTGATGTGGTATCCGCAACCAGATATCCTGTTCCGTTATGAACGAAACGGGCTCCGGCTCCTCCGACATCGACAGCCACCAGGGCATGCGAGTGTTTTGGTGAAACCAGCAGAATGGCATCTATCCCCATTTGTTTTAAAAGCAGGGCCATCAGCAGTGATCGGCTGTCGCAGTCGCCACGACGATCAATAAGGGTTGATGTAAGGTTCACAAAGTCGCTGCCTGTGAAATCCCGCTCGTACATGAAGCCCTGAGTCCACTCGAGAAGATCCCCGGCTATACCGGCGGCGTTTCGTCCGCCTTTAATTGCCAATTCATTCCAGACCGTAAAAGAAGCCCGCTCCAGCCGTTTCCAGCTGTCTTTCCAGATTATCCGGTAATACCGCTGCCAGGCCGGTACAGCTGAGGGATGCCCTGCATACAGTGTAAGCAGGGAAAATTCCCTTTCTACAAGGGCCTGGGATGCTTCTGCATCTACGGCATCAAAACGAACCGAAAAGTGGTTGCCGGCAATCTCGATCCCGGTATCCATATCACCTGCGCTTTGCCAGCCGAAGGCTGTCATGGGGCCGCTTTCAAACCAGGCTCCCTGATCGGTATATACTGCATCCAGGGTAGAGATGATAAGCGGTTCCAGCAGTGTCGCCTGGTCTTTCGGTGCGGTGCACACCAGTACGAGATATCCTTTCCCGCCTGAAAGTTCAACAGCAAGTGACCAGCCTGCCAGAGCCTGGGTGCCTGAACGGAAATCAACAGGAGAAATAGCGGCAGTACGGTGACGCCAGATGAATTGGGCAATCTGGCGGTGTGACCCCAGCCGGGTTAAAACAGGCTCAAGGGCTCCCTGTGCGTCGCGAATTTGTCCTGCAGGGTACAGGGCAATCTGCAGGCGCGCAGGGGCAAGCTCGTGATGAAACAGGAAGCGGTTATTGCCGGAGCTGTCCGCAAGCTGCCACAGTTCCGGCAGATCCAGACCATAGCCCCAGCTTGGAGAATACAGCTGTTCGGTATAAACAGAGGATAAAAGAAACAGAACTGCAGTAACAAGCAGACATTTTTTTGACAGCATGGTACAGTTCCTCCCATGAAAGATCTTCCGGTAGTATATGAGGATCCGGAGCTGATAGCAATCAACAAAAGCGCCGGGATTGCGGTTCAGGGCGGTCAGGGTATCAAAACCTGCGTTCTGGATATTCTGGAACGACAGACGGGCGGCAAGGTGTATCCTGTCCACCGGCTTGACCGCGATACAGCCGGCATTTTGCTTGTTGCCCGTTCTGCCGATGCAGCTCGAGCCCTTACAGAGCGTATCACATCGGGAGCCCTTGTCAAGAAGTATCAGGCTGTCTGTTTTGGCCGGCCGCAGAATCCTTCGGGAACTATACGGGAGGAAGCCGGACGGGCAGGGGAGCGCAAGCCTGCACTTACCCTGTACCGGACGCTGTCATCATCGGACGGGCTTTCACTGCTCGAGATGGAAATCAAGACCGGCCGTATGCACCAGATCCGGATGCATCTTGCCGGATTGGGAAATCCGGTTGTTGCCGATGACAAATACGGCGATTTTCCCCGCAACAGGGAAGCACGTTCGCGTTGGCAGGTACGAAAATTACAGCTTGCCGCTGTCTATCTGGCCCTGGAATGGCAGGGTAAACCGCTGGAGTTGAGCATTCCTCTCCCCGACCACATGACATCTCTTGTGGCTGCAGCCGGTTTGTCGGGTAAAATACTCAACCCTTGACAGTTTGGCCGGTTTTGGCCATCATACCCCCCATATATGGATACGAGCCCCCTGACAATAAGCCATCTTGAAACATTATCAACAGCCGATTTGTTACAGCTGGCTGAAGAATACGGCATAGATATCCCTGAAGGTCTTAACCGGCGTTTTATCATCGGGGAGCTTCTGGAGATCGAAACCTGGAGCAGGAACCATCTGTCGGATAATCCGGCTTTGGATGATGGCGATCTGGTTCCTGTCCCGGAACCCCTTCCTGAAACCTATAACGAAACAACAATCACCATTTTACTGCGTGATCCGCAATGGGTTCATGTGTACTGGGATATCCAGTCCAATCTGCTTTCAGGGCTAATGAATTCAAGCCGTTTTGAAAGCCTTTTTTTGCGGGTTAACTCCCTTCGCCGCGAGAACGGTACTGTAACAGTTACCGACTGGTTTGATATTGATGTATCTGTGCGCGACCGCAGCTGGTATGTATATCTTTCATCCCGTGAGTGGGCCTGCCGGGTTGATCTTTGCTCCCGTACTGCCCAGGAAAAAGAACAGGTATTGGCACGTTCGTACGAACTGGTATTACCTGCAGGCGGTCCCGGCGAATACCAGCCCGGACCCGGCAAGCGTCTTCCGCCTCTTTTGGCCCTTTCGGGTATAGAGGATTTGAGACGCGAACAATTCCGCATTCAGCGGCAACCCCTGTTGTAACGGAGATCCAGAAACACAATGTATGATTCATCACTGAATTTTATCCTAGATGCCCAGCTTCCTTTTGTGCGCCATCCCGAATTATCCGACAGTGTTGAACAGTCCGCCCTTTTTCATGCACTTTCCTGGACCTATCTGCCTTTGCTTCGGTCCATGACTACACTTGAAACGGAAGGAATTCCCTTCAAGCTGTCGATAGCCTTTTCGCCGGCGTTGTGCGAAATGCTTGGCGATCCCCTGCTGCAGTCCCGGTATGTAGAACATCTGGATCGCACAATAGGCTTCGGACTTCATGAACTGGAGCGCTGTGGCGGCTCCGATGGCAGACGCGAGCTGATCAAACATTATCTTGATCAGATGCAGCTGAACCGGCGGGATTATGTTGATGTATATGAGCGGGATATTTTAAGGAAGTTTGATTATTTCGCAACCCGCGGGTTTCTTGAAATACTGGCTACAGCTGCAACCGCCTGTTTTTTCCCTCTCTATGCCGATATTCCCGAGGCAGTTAATGCCCAGATTGAAACCGGTCTGCATGTTTACCGGTCGCATTTTACTGCAGTTCCCGCAGGATTCTGGCTTCCACGGACGGGTTTTCTGGGTGGTCTGGAAACTGTTTTAAAGGCCTATGGTTTTTCGTATACAGTGGTAGAAAGTCATGGTGCCCTGTTTGCAGATCCGCCTGCCGAACTCGGTCTGTTCGGCCCGGGATGGTGTCC
>CAZXJV010000146.1:0-3909 GCA_964641135.1 uncultured Treponema sp.
GGTCCGCCCGGATGCGGAAAAACACTGGCACTCAGACGTTTCCATTCACTGTTGCCGGATCTTGACCGCCGCACTGCCATGACGGTATCCCGGATTCATAGTATTGCCGGTTTATTGGAAAACACAGATGATTCAGGTGTTCTTGTCAAACGGCCGCCCTTCCGTGAACCGCATCAGGGAGCCAGTCTTGAAGGCATGATCGGCGGCGGGCGGCTGTGCAACCCCGGAGAAATCTCTTTGGCTCACGGCGGTGTGCTGTTTCTGGATGAAACGGCACAATTCCGTTCTTCTGTTCTGCAGAGCCTGCGCGTTCCCCTTGAAACCGGCAGTGTCACCCTGAGCAGGGCCGGACGTACGGCTACCTTTCCTGCAGCCTTCCAGCTGCTTTTAGCTACCAACCCGTGTCCCTGCGGCAACCAGGGAAACACAGAAAAGACCTGCACCTGCGACCCGGAAAGTATTGAGCGATACTGGCGCCGTTTCGGGACACCTCTTCTGGACAGAATAGAAATCAGAATACCGGTCCAGCCGCCAAAAGCCTCAGCTCTTGCCGCAGAGGAAGGACTTTCTACAGCTGACCTGCGCTGCGGGATAGCGGCAGCCCGGACGATACAAATGCGACGCTGTCCGGAACGCCTGAACGGCAGGCTCAATGCCAGAGAAACAGCCCTTTGGTGCCGCACACAGGATTCAGGGACCCGACTGCTTGAGAAGGCCGCAAAAATGACCGGTTTATCCGGTCGCGGAACCCATGCGGTTCTGCGGGTAGCACGAACTATTGCAGATATGGAAGAATCCTGTGAAATTCGGGAAGAACACATCCTGGAAGGGCTCCAGCTGCGCTGCAGTAAGGATGGTCTGCAGCTACAGGAGACATTTTAAAAAACACAATTTTTTTAAATGCCTTATAACAGACAGTCAGGAAGATAGCGGTCATCAACAGGCCGTCCCCCCGCTGTCCTGCCCAGTTTACGGTCCGGCCGGGCTTTACCGTGAAAATCGCTTCCAGCAGTCACAAACAGGCCGTTTGCCGTGGCAAGACGCTCAAGGAATTCACAGTCACCAACCCTGGCTGCAGGATGCCAGGCTTCAAGCCCTCTGATACCTGCCTGTGCAAGCTGGGGGATTAACGAAGATAAACGTCCACGGGAAACATACAGAGACATTGGATGTGCAAGAACCGGAACACCACCGGATGCTATAACCGCAGAGATTGCTTCTCCCAGCTCAAGACTCTTTCGTTCTATATGAAAGGGACGCCCCTTGGCCAGAAACCGGTCAAATGCCTGCTGGATGTTTTTTGCATGACCTCTTTCTACCAGAAGACGGGCCAGATGAGGCCGGCCGATAGTTCCTCCGGCGGCAATAAGTTCCAAAGAAGCCATATCTACATTAAACCCGGCGGCTTGCAGCTTTTCTATAATTTCTGTATTACGCCGGGCCCTGCCGGCATTTAAACGTTCCAGACAGGATACAAGAACAGAATCTGATGTTTGCAAGGCCAAACCAAGGAGGTGAAACTCCCCTGTATTCCATTCAATGTCCAGTTCAACACCCGGAATAAAACGTATCCCCCGGGTTTTTGCTTCATCGGCTGCATCCGGAATGCCGTTTACAGAATCATGATCGGTCAAAGCGATGGCGGTAAGCCCCTGCTCGCAAGCCGCAGCAATCAATTCACGGGGGGTAAAGCTGCCGTCAGATGCGGTAGAATGGGTATGAAGGTCAATCATACCGGGATACTACCATAATAATTGGACGCGGTGCCAGCATATGTGTTATACTGTTCCCGATACGCTTTTAACTGTTCCGAGGGGTTGCCATGCCGAAAGCTGTTCAATACAAACCCAACTCTGTCGTCTACTTTGCAGGGGATGTCGACGACCGCGTATATCTTTTACAGCGCGGCCGGGTAGCATTAACCTCAACCGATATTGAAACAGGGAAACAGGTTACCGAGTATATAAAGGAAGGCGAGTTTTTCGGTGTAAAATCCGCATTGGGCCATTTTCCGCGCGAAGAAAGCGTGATGGTGCTGACCGACTCAGTTGTATTGAGCTTCAACACTCCCGAATTCGAAGCCTTCGCCTCAAGCAATACCCGCATAATCCTCAAGATGCTCAAGGTTTTCTCCAATCAACTGCGCAATATTCACCGTCAAACTGAATCAATGCTACACAGCGAGCTTCAGACAAATCCGGAAGACGGGTTGTACTCTGTTGCAAAGGTCTTTTTTAACTCACGGCAATACCGCGCAGCAGCTGATGTTGGCGAACGATACTGCAAGATTTACCCCGGCGGCCGGTATACGAGCGACATCCGCCAGATTATCCAGAATGCCGGCGCCCAGGGCTTGAGCTTCGGCGGTTCAACGGGCGGAAGCGCCCAATCAGAGCGCAGGGTAACCGGAGGTCCGGTTGGCAACGACCCCACTCTGGCGTTCACCCTTGCCCAGGGGCTGGAAGGGCAATCCAAATGGGATGAAGCCTACAAGCAATACCATTCTGTAATCGAATCAGGTGATGTTTCAGCCCTGGGAAAGGCATACGCCGGGGCTGGACGATGCCTCTATGAACAGGATGAATACGTCCGCTGTGTTCAGCTGCTTACCCAGTTCATAGCAAAGGATCCCAAGTCTTTACAAATGGGAGAAATATTGATGTATATGGGCATGTGCTATCAGCGCATGGATGAAACAGAAAAAGCAAAGGCCTTCTATACCAAGGCACGCACCATGGCCGGGCCGACCTTGGTCCCCCGGATCTCCGAGCTGCTGGCCGGATGCGGAGGATGACCCGATGAGCGACGCATTTGCCGCGTTTTCGCGGTTTGCCAAGAAATTTCCCCGCGGTTCGGTAATCTTTTCGGAGTTTGAACCGGGCGATTGTTTTTATCTGATACAGTCCGGCCGTGTTCAGCTGATTAAAATCGTTAACGGATTCGAAAAAAATCTGGACATCCTTCAACCGTCAGAAATATTCGGCGAGATGGCTATTCTTGAAAACTCGCCCCGCTCGGCAACGGCAATCGCTTATGATGACGTTGTGGCGCTTGAATTCAACAAGGCAAACTTTGAAGTCCTCATGACCGGAAATCCTGCAATAGCAATGAAGCTCCTGAAAACCTTTGTAAAGCGTATTTATGCCCAAAAACGCAGGTTTATGATACTCACAATTCAGGACAAGATGGCCCGCGTCGGTGATGTTTTCCTGATGCTGGATGAGACCCAGCCGAATATAGATAAAACGACTGATCAGCGTACATTCCAGACCACACCGGAAGAGGTCGCCCGCTGGGCAGGTCTGACACCGGAAGAAGTGCAGGACGAGATGAACCGCTTTATTGATCAGGGAAAGATGGAGATGTACCAGGACCGGATCACGATCAAAAACATTACCGAGCTTACCCGGTACGTGAACGCCCGGCGCAACCGCGATAATCCGGCCTGACCGCTCTCCCAGCCCCTTCGAGAAACGACAGTATTGCCTTTCGTTGACGAAAACAGGCTGTTTTGCTACAGTAAACACATGCCAAGATAGCTCAGTCGGTAGAGCAGCACCCTCGTAACGTGCAGGTCAGGAGTTCGATTCTCCTTCTTGGCTTTCGTAAGTTCTTACGTTGTAATAACTTATTTTTTACCCAAAGTACAAAATCCAGGTCAAAAATGCACCCCAGAAACGTGCAGGTCAAGACAAAGATAAATCTTTACAATATATAGAAATAATCAAGATCACTTACTTGACTCATGAAAGAATGTACAATGAAATGTACAATTGGGCCACTTACAAAAAGATCAGGTAATGTGCGCCCTTTTTCCAACATACATTTTCCAACGGTGTACCGGTTAGAAGATTTCCCGATTCTCGCGTGATAAATCCGGGAGACTGCAACTCCGCGCGCTGGGTCCTT
>CAZXJV010000147.1:0-3831 GCA_964641135.1 uncultured Treponema sp.
CTGCAAGACCGATCGAGCCAACTGGATCGCCATCGGCGTATACCCGGCCGCCAGTTCGGCCCGGGCCCGGGCCGTCAGCAGCGCGAGGTTGTTCGGATTGGCCTCCAAGGCGCGTATGGCATAATCACAGGCGGCGCGAAACTCGCCCTGCCTCATTGCCAGTCCGATCAGGGCCAGGTGCGAGTTGACCGAAGTTGGCTCGAGTTTCACGGCCGCTTCGAGCCTCTCTCTGGCGCTGCGAATGGCTTGTGGTGTCGGGTCTTCCAGCACCTGCTGGGCCCGGATGGTGGCCAATTCGGCATCCGGGGGCAGTTGCGCTTCCAGCGCGGTCAGCAGCTCAACCGCCCTGGCTCGATCCGACGGTTGAGCCCGCACGAACAGCAGCCGCATCAATGCCCGCTGGAGCCGCACGTTCTGAGGATACGCCGCCAAGCCCTCTTCCAAGACCGCGATGCCCTCGTCGAGCCTCTCGGCGCCCGCGTAGAAACTGCCCAGCAGTTCGTATCCCGCCACACGATTGTCCTCAAAACCGATCAGCTTGCGATAGTCCTGCTCGGCCCGCTCAAGATCGCCCTCCTCGGCCAGGAAGACCGCCCGCATCCAGTAGGCCTCGAAGCTCTCTTGATCGGCGACGTATCCATGGATGACGTCCAGGGCCTCGGTATGGCGCCCTTCGGATCGCAAGATCGACGCCGTTACCGCTGCAAGCGTCCGCAACTGCGGCGCGATAGCCCGCGCCTCGTCGAGATACCGAAGCGCCTGCGCGGCATCCTGGCTCTGCTCGTACAGCAAGCGCGCCAACTCGATTCGCCCACTGGCATCCTGATCGTCGTTGGAGACCTTCAGCTTCAGTTCATCCATCGCCCGGATCAGGTCCCCCGTGCCAACCGCTACGCGAACCTGCCACGCACTGGTGGCGGCGGGGTCCATCCGAACCTGCTGGAGCACCCGCTGGGCCTCGGCGAAGCGGCCTTGCCTCTGAAGCAGGGCCAGCAACCTCTCGGCCAGTTCCGTCGCCGCCGGATTGGCCGCGAGCCCCTGTCGACAGGTCTGTTCGAGCCGCGGCCAGTCCCCCAGTCGTTCGTACATCTGGGCCAGCAGTGACGCCGGCACCGACCATGCCGGATTGGCACGGACACAATGCCCGAGCAGGTCGGCAATCCCCTGCTGCTTTGCACGCCAGTCGTCCGAGCCCAGCCACAACGCCGCCTGATGCAGACGCCACCACAGGCCGCCTTCGCCCTCGGCCTTGCGCAGCTCGCCGACCAGCGCCTCGGCCGCCGCCGAGTCCTCCTGAATCTCGCGGACGCTCAGCAGCAGCAAACGGGCCTGAATCTCATGCTCGTCATCGGCGGCCAATCTTCTGAGGATGTCGATCCCCACCGCACGGTCGCCGTAGACCAGTTCCAACAGGGCCAGCTTGATCGATACCGATCGCTTCTCGTCGGCCTCGACGGCCGTCAGTCCCTCCTGCAAACGGTTGCGAGCCGCTTCGTAATCACCGGCGGTAACCAGGAGGTCCGACAGGACCAGCCACGGCTCGGCCGCCTCGGGATGGTGCGCGCACGCCGCCTCACAGACGCTGACCGCTTCACTGGCACGATTGTTCGCTATGTAATGGCGGACAAGCTGCATTCGGGCCCGCAGCGGCTCGCTGCACTCTTCAATCGCCCGCGTCAATTCGTTCTCCGCCTCCTGTGGCCCGCCGATATGACCGGCGAGGATCGCCTGGAAGATACGAACGTCCACACGATCGGGGTTCTGCTGCTTCAACTGGGCTAGTTCAGTCGAGAATTCTGCGAGACCGGGCACATCGGCGTCCTGCTCGACGGCCAGGCTGATGCCGGAACCGATCCGAAGCAGGGTCAGCCCCAAGTCACTGACGCCCAAGGACTCGGCCCTGGCCGCGGTCTCATAGGCCATCCTCCACCGCCCCAGCCGGGAGTACTGCCTGGCCAGTTGCAGCATCGCCCGCGGGTCCTGCGGATTGAGCCGGCCGTATTGGCTCCAGGCATCTGCGGACCGCTGCGACTGGCCTGTGCGGCTGTACGCATCGGCCAGCAGTCGCCAGAACCCGGCGTCGGACGGATCGTCCTGGGCAACGGACTCGAGGGCACTGATGACGGCATGCGGCTGATTCAAGGCGTTCGCCACGAGCGCCTGGAGCCCGGCAAGTCGCCGCCCCTCCACCGGCACATTCAACGTGCGAACTGCTTCGAGATACTCGTCCAGACATTCGCTCGCCTTCGAGGCCCCGTCGGCCGCCACATAGAGCAGAATCGCCGCCGGCAGGATCTGCGCCCGCTGACGCGGATCGGTCAGCACCTCCAGCGTTTGATCGGCCAGCGAGGCCGCCTGGGTCGGATCGCCTCGCCGCGTCGCCAGCTCCGAGGCGAGCATGAACCGCGCCACGTGCCAATCGCCCATATCGAAAAAGTGCTCGGCCAGGGCCTCTTGGGGAAGCTCGTCGATCGCCTCCAGCGCTGCGCTCGCCCAGACGGGGTCGCCGTGCGCCAGCCACTCGGCGGCGAGCGAGTAGAGGATGCGCGGGTCGTCCGTACCGAGCGCCGAGGCGGCCTCAAGGTCCTTGCGCGCTAGCGCCAGCAGTGGCGACCGGTCCGCCTCGCTCGTCTCGTCGGCGGCTGCCTGTTGACGGCGGTACCGCGCCCGATGGACGAGCGCTTCGGCCGAGTTCGAGTCGTACGCCACCGCCCGGTCCAGCCAGTCCAGGCACGTGGCCGGCCGGGCCGCATCTTCGACGCCTTCCTGCGATTCCAGTTCGACAGCCTCGCCCGCCAGTTGGCTCATCAAGACGCATGCCCGCACATATTCACCATGCCGCTCGGGCCGGGCCTCGAGCCGCTCAATGAACGCAGCCAACACCTGCCGTGATTCCTGCCGCTTGTCGTTTCGGGCCAGGGCCTCAGCCAACCACAGTGGCGCGTCCAGGTCGTCCGGGACGTGCCCCAGCCGCGTCCGCGCCAGTCGGGCCAGTTCCTCGAAGTTCCCGACAGCCGAATAGAGCATCACAAGCTCCTTGGCGGCCGCCTTATCGGTCGGGTCCACCTCCATGAGCCGGCGATACGCCGAGATCGCGGCCGTGACCACCTGGGTATCCAGTGGCCGGATGGCCACCAAGGCCTCACCATACTTGCGGAGCGTCTCGATGTCGTCGGGATGGCGTCTGAGGTACTGGCCGAAGTGGCGAGCCGCCGACGGCCAATCCTGCCTTTCAAACGCGGCCTGCCCCGCCTGCAGCGCCCGCTCGGTGCGCATGGTCCGGCTCACCTGCCGGGCCATCACCAGCGAGACGCCCACAGCCGCCGCCACCACAATCACAACAACCAGGATCTTGACGTTGACTTCCGCTCTCACACGATGATACGGCATGATACATTCCCTCATCAATCTCGCGGTGCGAAGCCCCGTACCGATGGCGCAACACACCCAGCTACAGTTGAAAACCAGTCAATGACAGACGCTTCCGTTCGCACAATGAGCCGCAGACTGTCCATCGTTCCGAACCGATTGCTGCCTCGGACGGTCTTTGTCATGGATACGCGGAGTGTCGCGCGGTGAAGATGAATGGCAGAGCAACGATTCGCCGCTGCCGGACGGTGTCCGCAATGGAGAAGTGATCTACGTCTGACGGCTACGCAGCCCGGCGGCCGGACACCCCTCGCCGACGCAGCGCCATGCCTGCCGTCCCCAAGCCCAGAAGACCCAGCAGGCCGGCGGCAGGCGCTGGGACGATGACAAACGATTCACTGCCGCCGCTGGCGAAGCCGATCACGTGCAGCCCGATCCGCAGCTTCGCCGTGTGGATGCCCG
>CAZXJV010000148.1:0-3812 GCA_964641135.1 uncultured Treponema sp.
TCGTGTCCTTGCTTCGCGCTCTTAATCTTTCGATAGGTGCGCTTCCCAAAATCAGGAATATGGAAGTTCGTTCACAAATCGTTAAACGGATTCTTTCTGTTTCCAAACGCATTCCGATCGGAACAATTCTTTCACTTCTCAAACTGTCTCCCCGGAGGTTTCAATCCTGGAAGAACAAAGTCATTCCTTGCCCTTCATCCCCGCTTGGGCGGTGTCGCGTTTCTTTTCCCTTTCAGCTCATCAAGGGTGAAGTGCTTTTAATCAGAAAGGCTTTCTCTGATCCGGAAACAGCACACTGGCCAGCCACCTCAGTCGCATGGAAACTAATCAGGGAGAACACTATTTCAGCGAATGTTTCAACTATTCTCAAATACGCCAGAACCATGGGTCTTACCTCCGCCCGCAAGCTCCTTCACCGGTCAAGAAAAAAAGGGAGTATCATCACTACACGACCGAATGAAGCCTGGCACATCGACGTTACCGTTTTGCGTACTCAGGATGGTGTACGATCATGTATTCAGCTCATTATCGACAGCTTCTCAAAGCGCATTCTTGCTTTTTCATTTGCCCGTTCCATTTCCGGTCAAGCTACAGCGGCCCTTTTACGATCAGCGTTTGAATCAATCGTTCCAAAACCGGTAGAACCAATCATGCTTATTGCCGACGGTGGAAGCGAAAATGTAAATGTTTCTGTCAAGGACTATCTTGCCGCCGTACCTGTCAAATTACATGTTGCGCACGTTGACGTCGCATTTTCAAACTCGATGATAGAAGCGGTAAACAAGATTCTCAAGTATCGATATATTTTCAGAAAAAACATTCAATCCCATCATTCAGTTGAACCTGTAATCAAAGAATCCGTTCTCGATTATAATGCCCGGCCTCATTACAGTCATCGGGGTTTAACTCCCGATGAGGTGTATGCCGGTATATCCTTTGACATCAACAATTACAAAGAAAGGCTTATTCACGCCCGCGAACACCGTCTTGCCGAAAACAGAAAAACGGTTCACCCCTGCGTGCCCATTATTGATGAAATCATCCGGGAATCATAGATGAATAGATACACAAAGGAGGTCAGCCTAAGGATCTGATAAATAAATTGTCAAAGATCAGCGGTTTAACAAACCCAAAGTTCAACAGGAAAGAGACTGTTCCTTATAAGGAACACTTGATTGCAGAAAACCCGTAGTAGGAGCTCAGCATATCACATCTCAATGCCGTTCTCAAATCTTTTCCCGCCACCCCTTTGAGCGGGTGTATACTCGCCTTAAGCGGTTATGGTGTTTATTTCATTCACTATTCTTCTCATCTGGTTGAATGACACCAAAGAATAATTTGTTTTCGTCATCATACCAGCGGATTATCATACCTTCATATTCATAGGTACCATCTTCTGCCAGACGTATAATATGCACCTTGCCAGGTGCAGGGGTAGCAGTACTTACATCCATAAATCCAGGACTATTACCGGGATCAGTAATCAACAACACATTACCATGAAGGGCAATTTCTTGTCCAAAATAAAGGCGGGTCCCGCCATTAAAATCTGTATGCAGGAATTCTTTCTGTAAATTCCATTCCGTTCCATTGTAGTTAAACAGTGATACTCTACTAACTGCAGTATTTGTACTAGTTCCTGTACTGAATCTGAATACTAGCCAATTTTCAGAACAAGCCATATGCAGAACGCTAGATTCATTAGTATTGAATTTAATTGGATAATCAAAGTTCCCTTCACTGTTTCTTGTGAAAGAAAAAATATCAGTAAAATCATATGTGATCAGTTTTTCGTTATCTACGAACACCTTTTCTCCCAGATAGAAATTTCTTTGATGACCTTCAAAATCATACAGGGTTTGAAATTCTTTCCAGGTGCCATCCGTGAAACTGTATAGAATTATTTTACCGCGTGGCAATTTAGGTTCTGCGGTTTTATTTTTTTCATAATTATAGCCGGATGCACCTACAGCCAACAAATTCACATACAGGTGCACAGAGGAACCAAAACCTTCAATCTCTTCTCCATCATTGTTTGTTATTTTCTGGACCAAAAAAGGCTGAGTAGAAGAAATATTATATATATATACACTTCCTCTCCCAGAATCTTTTCTACGAACACCAACTGCAAGGGTATCTCTAGTTAAACTTGTTACAAACCCGAACATGTCATCAGCTTCTTTATCCGGTGCCTGAAACAGGGAGCCTGGTTGCCACCTACCGTTCTCTTTATGCAAAAGAAGGATCGCGCCGGGGGTACCTCTCTTTCCATCCAGACCAATAACAGCATGACGATCATTCACCTGTATCGAAACAGGTCCGCGATACCCTTTCGCCAATAGAGTTAAATCAAATAACGCTGTCTGTTCCCAGTCATTATCCTTGTACTCAAAGAAAGTTACATATCCGCCCGCATAGTCGCCGTAGGTCGATCCAACAACTATCGTATTGGTATACGCGCCAATCTTGTACCCGGTAAACATCTGCCATCGTTCCTGCGGTGCTGTCCGGCAGCAAAGCAGGGTCAGCATCAAAGATATTACAAGAAAAAATATGTTTTTCATTGTCCGCTCACTCTATTCCCCCACCTGGCCCCCCAGGTGTCGTAATTAACCGGAAACAAATTAGGACTAATCCTGCTCTTCCATGGTGTCAGATAGTAATCATCTGGTGTATTTCCCCATCTAAAATAAGGAACCACATCCAGCTTAGCATGAATCATGTCATTTACTATGCCTGGCCCACGTCCCCAGTTGTATGTTCCAATATACTGTGCCCTTTCTTCCACCCGTCCATCTTGCTTAATAATCAGCTCTTTCCCGCTGTCATGAAAAACCCACTTAAAATTGTCAGGGCCATGATAAATTGATCTTTCAGTTGTCTCTAAGTATCCAGTATCAGAAAAGCCAGTTCGATTGAAAAACGAGGTAAAAACCTTGGAAACAGGTATACCTTTGTCTGCCTCTATCTTTTGGTCATTATCTCGCCACTTCTTCAGTTCATCTTCTGACATTGCTTCAAAACGGTATGTTTCATTCAAGACATATCGTGCACTATAGTGCTCAATCATATTAACTTTTCCTTTCATATAAATACCGCGTGATAAACTGGATGCTTCATCATAACTCATGAACCCGTCCTCTAATAAGAACTTTGCAGCCTTTGATGTATGAAAACCTAAAAAATTTGTTCCAGACTTAATCATCTTTTCATTATGCCCGAATATTTCGCGCAGACGTGATACCTCTACTTCGGTTTCTCCCAACAGGACCTTGGTTTGACCCGGATCGATGTTATTAAGGACATTGGCAAGTTCCCGATAATCCAACACCTTTCCCTGATCAGGGTCTGTATCATTACCGCTTTCATTATAAAAGTTCAAATGCCCATCCCAGGTAATAGTTCCGTTTGCATTTATTTTCCAAAAATCCCCACTACTATCATACACTTGATCAGTATATTCCCTGAAGAAACCGCTGCCTTTTTCCTGACTCATCTTATACGCCATCAGGTCACGGGCGAGGTTCTCGGTCATTGTCAAACCTTTGTTGTATAGTGCTGTTGCCATTCTGGTGTGAGCAAGGGTTGCGCGGTAGGTTTCCTGCTTATTGTTGGCGTCAACGATTCCGTCGCGATGCGCTTCGTGCTGAAGTGTGACAGCGTTGTTTAAATTATTTCCGCTGTCCTGCATCACAATTAATCGTCCTCCATTGTCGTTTTGTGTGGTTTTGGCCATTGTACCTTCTTCCATCTCCTGGGCAAAGGGGAACCACCTGTCAGTGCCGCAGGGTGTTGGGTGTTGTGCTGTGGAT
>CAZXJV010000149.1:0-3797 GCA_964641135.1 uncultured Treponema sp.
AATTCGACCCTTCCAAAATCAAATATCCTGACCCCTGTTTGAAAGACATTCTTGAAGAAACATACGGTGTCATTGTCTATCAGGAACAGGTTATGCAGGTTGCCCAACGCATTGCAGGCTACAGTCTCGGACAAGCAGACCTGTTGCGCCGTGCCATGGGCAAGAAAAAAGAAGAAGTCATGAAAAAGGAAAAGGTCGGCTTCATAGAGGGTGCGGTCAAGAACGGTTTTTCGGCGGAGGATGCAGACCGCATTTTCGAGATTCTCGTTCCTTTCGCCGGTTACGGTTTTAACAAAAGCCATGCCGCTGCATACTCTGTACTGGCCTATCAAACCGCTTATCTTAAGGCAAATTTCCCGGCTGAATTTATTGCGGCCAACCTTACAAACGAAATTTCTTCTACAGATAAATTACCTGAATATATTGCCGAAGGCCGCAAGATGGGCCTGGCGATTGATCCACCCGACATCAACCGCTCGGACATCCGCTTCACTGTCGTAGACGGGCGTATTGTATATGGGCTTCTTGGAATCAAGGGTCTCGGTGAACAAGCTGCGCAGATGATTGTCGATGAACGTGATTCAAATGGTCCGTACAATTCCTTCATGGAACTGCTGGACCGGGCAGATTTACATACAGTGAACAAACGGGCTCTTGAAGTTCTTGTTCAAACCGGCTGCTTCGACCGTTTGGGACAGAGCCGCTCTACACTGATACACAATATGGAACGAGCCATCGAATATGCCGCAGGGAAGAAAGACGGAAGCAAATTCGGCCAGGCAAGCTTGTTTGAATCATCGGGGGAACAGGAATTCACCGAATTCGTGTTCGAACAACTTGAAGAGTGGCCCCAAAAGGAATTGCTGAGAATCGAAAAGGAGCTGATCGGTTTCTACATCTCCGGGCATCCCATGGACAGTTACCGTAAAGCTTTTGAGCGGGGCTCTACATTCGATATCCGACGCATTGACAAGGCCCAGCCAGAACGTCTGTATACCCTGGTAGGAATGATACAATCTGTTCGACCCTACCAGACAAAAAACGGCAAGTGGATGGCTTTCGGTGTATTTGAGGATTTTAATGGTACCATCGATCTGACCTTTTTCCCGAATATCTGGGATAAGGCCAGAACTGTACTGCTGCCCGATACGGTATGGGGTTTGACCGGTAAAATTGACAATACACGAGACAAACCGAGTTTTCTTGTAGAAAACTGGATCAACCCTGACGAACTGCAGGAAAGGGTCATACGGGAAATCCATATAGCAATTGATCCAACCATGTCCAGCGAGGAATCGCTGCACCCGCTACGGGATTTCTTGTTTGATTCAAGAGGAAATTGTTCTGTAGTCTTCCACGTCGACGGGACCGGTGGAAACAGCTGGACTGTCAAGGCTGCCACTCAAATACAGGTTTCCGGCGCAGAAGGAACAATCCAGGATTTGATGTCATTGCCGGGTGTAACCGAAGTATGGCGGGAATAGTTTTCCGCAAGACAAACTGCGTCTGATTTTTTTACCATTGCACAAACAAGGAGTAGTCATGCTTCCCAGATTATTACTTTCTATAAGCTCAGCTCTGACTGTGTATTCACTGCTTATAATGGTCAGAATTATTCTTTCCTGGTTTCCGCACATGGCGTGGAGCACACCAGGCCGATTTTTGGCCAGGGTGTGTGATCCATGGCTTAACTGGTTCAGACGATTCAGATTTTCACGTGCCGGAGGGCTTGATTTCTCACCCGTATTTGCTATGGGATCTCTTTTCCTCGCTTCATCAATACTTACCCGAATTGCCCTTACCGGAACGATAACTGCAGGAATAGTCATTTCACTGATCCTTCAACTGGTTTTTTCATTTGCAGGGTTTCTTTTAAATCTTGTGCTGTTTGTGCTGGTTCTTCGCATTCTTTCACTCACTTTTAACCGCACCTCCGGAAGTCATTTCTGGGAGCGTGTCGATGTAATGCTGTATTCTCCTGTTACACGAATCTCAGCCTGGTTCTCTGTCAGTCCGGAACACTGGCAGAAAGCGCTGATCATAACTGCTGCGGTACTTTTAATTTTACGGATTTTTATGGCGGTTGCAGAACCGTTTATTCTGGAATTTCTTCGGGCCCTGCCATTCTGATGAAGCTTAAAGAAATCGCAGTGCCGGTTTCAACCTTGAGGGGAATCGGTCCGGCTACCGCAGCTGTGTTCCGCGAGATGGGAATCTTTACTGTCGGAGATCTTTTATCCTGGTGGCCTCGTGATTGGGATGACCGGACACAGGAGAACCCGATTAACGGATGGAAAACAGGCCCGGTTAATACCGCCGTAACTATTGAAAGTCATGAATGGTTCGGCTTCGGTCGGATGAGAACACTTAAGCTGATAGTCAGTGATGCCAAAGGATTTCGGGCTTCATTGATTTGCTTTAACAGAGCATTTCTGGAAAAGACCTATCCATGCGGATCCAAAGCACAGATCTTTGCACGCATGAACATCAGGTATGGAGAGCTGCAATCTTCTTCTTTCGATATCACCCCGTTGGAGGAAGCAAATCAGTCAGTACTTCCTGTATACCGGCTGAGCGCAGGAATCACCCAGGTACAGATGCGCAAGGCGATTAAGAAGGCTCGCGAAGCATATGCCCGGGGTCTGGTCTGGGACCTGAACGAAGAGATCCGTACACAGGCAGGTATACCCGATTTACCGGAAACACTGCGTATGATGCATGAACCTGTACGTGTTGATGAAGCACACGCAGCCCGCCGGGCATTTGTTTTTGAAGAATTTTATCTATATGAATATGCTCTGGGTAAACGTGCTCTTGAAAGACGCGGTAGGCTTCCCGGAAACTCAAACAATTTTGAGTCTTATCTGCAGGCTGACAGGCCTGCAGGTACAGTGACTCAAGCCGACACTTCCCCAAAGAAGTACCCCAACCATCCGGCGCAGGTACTGCTTGCCGATCGCCTGCCATTTAAATTAACCAATGACCAATGGGCCGCAGTATCAGATATTAATGCCGATATAAACGGGACACACTCTATGGGCCGTCTGCTGCAGGGAGATGTCGGTTCAGGAAAAACACTGGTCGCATTTATGGCAGCAGCTGCTGTATGTGCTGACGGGGGGCAATGTGCGCTCATGGCACCAACCGAACTTCTGGCACGCCAACATGCAGATACGGCCGCCACACTGCTCGAACCGCTTGGTATCCGTATTGCTTTTCTGACAGGCAATCTGAGATCCGCCGGAAGAACAAAACTCCTTGATGAATTGTCAAACGGACAACTGGATATGGTTATCGGAACCCATGCACTGTTTTCCCAGGGCGTACACTATAAAAACCTCAAGCTTGTCATTATAGATGAACAACACCGATTCGGTGTTAAACAACGCGCTGCGATTATTGCAAAAGGCGCAGAAAGCACTTCAAAAGAACCGCATCTATTGATGATGAGTGCAACACCTATTCCACAGTCTCTGGCTTTGTCACTGTATGGAGACCTCGATGTTTCAGTAATCCGGACAATGCCCGCCGGACGTTTACCGGTTATTACGCATCTGACAATGATGGGCAAGGAACAAAAAACATGGGATTTTCTGCGCAAAGAATTTGCCGCCGGTCATCAGGCATACATTGTATACCCGCTTATAGAAGACTCTGACGAGCTGACCTTAAAATCAGCTGAACGTATGTACGAAGAACTGCAAAACTCTATTTTCCCCGGAATCTCTGTTGCGTTGCTGCACTCCCGTATTCCCGAAGAACAGCAACGTTCAATCATGCACTCTTTCAAGACGGGA
>CAZXJV010000150.1:0-3718 GCA_964641135.1 uncultured Treponema sp.
CCGGGCTGAAAACCGCTACACTGAAAAGTATCATGGCAGATTCTTTGCACGATTTACCCGCCAAAATTCTCATAGCAGAAGATGATGCTATTGTTGCCCTTGACCTTCAGGGAATGGTGACCCGTCTCGGGTACGACGTTGTTGCCATCGTCGATACTGTAGATGCCGTACTGGCAGCTGTTCACCGCTTTCGTCCGGATATCATTCTTCTTGATCTGGGGTTGAACGGAGCTGCAGCCGGAATAGAGGCTGCCCGTCAGATCAAGGAATTACACGATATACCGGTTATCTTCTGTGTCTCAAATACAGATCTTACCATCCTTGTACGCACAAAAGACGTATCCTATGCGGGATATCTTATCAAGCCGATCAATCCCGACAGTCTGTCTACAACCCTGGATACAGCCCTGTATAAATATAACCTTGAACGGCGAATTCGAACCGCCGAACAAAATTACCGGCGCCTGGCAGAGGTGTGTGAGGTTCTGACCTTTTTTCATGACCGGGGAGGTGCTCTCAAGTGGTCAATGAATAAAGAACAAAAGCCCGTTGCCGACACAACAGCAGGTGAGTGTACTTATGATCTTGCGGTTATGCTTGACCGTCTGGAGCACCTGATCAAGGGCCTTCCGGAACCCGTTTCTGATCGCCTTGCGTTATCTATGAACCTTCCTGATGGAACTCCCTCTGCCGTCATAGCGGTCCGCCTGCGTGACGAGTCCTGGACCGGCTTGATCATCCCTTTGAATGCAGGGGGCATCTGACATCTATGCCCGCGCAATTGACTCACTGGCTTGCCGGCAAACAGGCTGCGGCAGCTGCCGGCTGGGAATTTTCACCGACTGAAACAGTGTGGTTTAACCTTGGCTGCCAGGGGCCTGATGTGTTTGCCCATAACCGCCGCACACGACCCCTCGGTATAGCCTTTGCCCGTCTTGTTCATCATTGGGGCTACGGACTGCTGGTCAGAATGCTGGCTGAACACCTGGGAAGCTCTGTACATTGCCATAATCCGTCAAGTTTCGAATTACGGGCCTGGCTTTTGGGGTTTATGACTCATGCTGCTGTTGACCGTGCATTGCACCCCTATATCGTCAGCCGTATTCCTGCTCATTCATCTGCAGCACGGCCTGCATCAATGCATGCCTTTTTTGAACGCATTACCGATGTTTTGATGCTCCGCGAGCTGGAGTCCCTCCGTATTACGGACATTAACACACGCAACCTGTTTGTGCCTGAAACAGCTCCTGTTCCTCCGCTGGTACAAGCCTTTACCGCAGCCCTTGTGAAAGCCTATCCGCGCGCTACAGACGGTGATCCGGCTGTACCTGAACGCATCAACAATGCCTTTACAGACAGTTTCCGTTTTTATACCCTGACCAGCCCTCATACAACGGCGTTTTCTGCCAGTCCGCAAAGCCTTTCACATTTTATCCGTCTGGAAGCCGACGGTGTCGCCCTCTTGTATCCTGATGAACCGGACCCGTCTGTTGACTGGCTTAATCTGTCACGGGACACCTGGCTTGATCCGGTGAACGGCACAGCGCGTACAGAAAGCCTTGTTGATTTGTTTTCAGCCTGTATACCCGGAATCACCGCCATCCTGAAACTGGCACTCAGAGTCTGTTCCGGTGAAGAATCCCCCGCCGCGCTTGAAACAGCCATCGGTAACGGCAGTCTGTCAATAGCCGCTGAGGACGGAAGTCCTGTTGCCCCTGCCTGGTGGAGTCCCCTGCCGCTGGATGCCGAGCTCCTGCGTCAGACCCGGCTTCGCGAGCAATGGATGTCCACTGCAGTTATCGATCAGAAATCTGTTTCCGGTTGACCGGGGCTTCCTGTCTCGGTACTATTACATCTATGAGTTCTGAATCTCCGCACTATACCAATAACACACCTCCGGTTCCCGGACTTGTAAAAGTTCCGGTTGAACGCACCGGAACAGCTGATTCCCCCTTTCGACGGGTCGCAAAGTTTCTGCTGCTCATCGGACAGGATGAAGCTGCACGTGTACTGGCCGGCCTTGCTCCTGATCAGGTAGAAAAGGTAGTACTGGAAATAGCCAGTATCCGCCGCGTTGACCAGGATGAAGCAGCTATCATACTTGCGGAATTCGAATCCCTGCTTACCCGTGCCCGTGAACCTTCGGGCGGAATCAGCACAGCCCGCGGAATTCTTGAAGCTGCCTTCGGAACCGAAAAAGCGGCTGACATGCTGCGCAAGGCTGTACCCCAGGCGGAAGGCAGGCCCTTTGACTACCTTGAAGGTGTTGACCCTGAACGTATAGCCTTTGTGCTTGCCGGTGAATTACCGGCTGTCAAAGCCCTGGTTTTATCCCAGTTACAAAGCACGCAGGCAGCAAAGGTGATAAAACAATTCAGCGATACAGAAAAAAAGGACGTAGTCCTGCGCCTTGCCAAACTGACCAGGATCAATCCCGATGTATTACGCCGGGTTGATGAATCTGTTCGCGAAAAAATGCAGGGAATTAATACCAAAACCGCAGAATCTGTCGATGGCCGTACCGCCCTGGCCGAAATTCTCAGACGCATGGACGGCTCGAGCGAAAAAGAAATTCTTGACAGTCTTGCCGGAACCGATCCGGATCTGGGGCGGGATATCCGCGAACGGCTGTTCACCCTGGATGATATTGTTCACGCAGATGACCGCTTTATGCAGGAAGTCCTGCGGCCAATGACCGAACGGGATATTGCCATCCTTCTGGCAGGAAAAAACGAAAACTTCCGTACCAAGATACTGGCAAATGTGTCGCGTACCCGCGGCGCTGCAGTGCTTGAAGAAGAAGGCTTGATCCGCCCGCTTGCCCGCTCAGACTCGGAACGGGTGACCAGCGAGTTTTTTATAAAAATGCGCAGGGGCTGGGAAGAAGGAAAATTCATGATACAAGGACGCGACGATAAAGAGGTATGGATACAGTGACAGAGAAACAGAGCTCATCAACAGCTGCACCCCCCGGACGGGACGCCGCTTCATCGGTTCCCCCGGTAGGAACATTTATACACGGATTCGACATCCTGAGGGTTTTTCCCCTTGCGGAACAACAGTCTACCGGCATACATGCCCGCCATCGCGTTACCGGGTGCGAGGTCTTTCACCTGTATAATGACGACACGGAAAACCTGTTCGCTTACTCGTTTATGACCCCGCCTGAGGATTCTACCGGAGTAGCCCACATTCTTGAACATTCAGTACTGTGCGGCTCCCGCCGCTACCCCCTCAAAGACCCCTTTCTTGTTCTTGCGAAACAAAGTGTAAAAACCTTTCTTAATGCAATGACCTTCCCTGACAAAACCGTGTATCCGGCAAGTTCCATTGTCGAAGCGGATTATTTTAACCTTATGTCTGTCTATGGCGATGCGGTATTCTTTCCCCGCCTTGATGAGTGGGTCTTTAAACAGGAAGGGCACAGATTCGAACTCGGGGCAAACGGCGACATGACCATCCAGGGGGTGGTGTTCAACGAAATGCGGGGGAATTATTCATCTTTTGATTCCGTCGCTGCGGACTGGTCGCTGCGCTCCATTCTTGCAGGCAGCTGTTATGATCATGATTCAGGTGGTGATCCTGCCGATATTCCGGATCTGACCTATAATAGTTTTCTTGACTTCCATAAACGCTGGTATCATCCGGTTAACTGCAGGATCTTCCTGTACGGCAATATTGAAACCGCCCGTCAGCTGGAGCTCCTTGAGGAACGGTT
>CAZXJV010000151.1:0-1955 GCA_964641135.1 uncultured Treponema sp.
GCGTAAATAAATTCGGGGTATTTGGAGACTGAACTAATATTGA
The DNA here is from genome assembly GCA_964641135.1 of uncultured Treponema sp. GTDB lineage: Bacteria > Spirochaetota > Spirochaetia > Treponematales > Treponemataceae > Teretinema. Next base: position 44 of record CAZXJV010000151.1, read on the forward strand.
CTATTCCAATACTATAACTGTTAACTTTTTCACATAACTATCCTTATAACGATCTTTTACTATTTCCGGAAAATTACTTTACTGTAAACACACTATCTCCAGCAAGCAGTTCAGCCATCTTTAGATAAGGCTGTGCTCTATCTGTCAAACCAAGTCCATACCAGAAATTCCCTAACTCCATATACACCTTAAAACCTTCACGTATATATATTTCAGCAGTACCGAGTGATTCGAGGGTATGTTGATGTTCTTCTCTTCGAGCGGCGTTTTGTGCCAGCAAGTAATGAATTCTCCAGTCGCCGGGGTTGAATTGTGATGACACAATCATTAGTTGTTCAGCTTGCGCCAGTTTGCCATTTTGCATCAATGCCCGCGCATACCACTGCAAAGCATCCTGACTTTGTGGATATTTTCGCATAAGACTTCGAAACTTTTTTTCTGATTCTTCAGTTCTGCCAAGATAAAAAAGGGTTTTAGCCTCCAGCATGGCTAAGGGAAAAAACCGTTTGGGAGATTTGCTTGATTGAATAATTTGAAGGGTTTGTTCCAAATTACCGAGAGCATAAGCTTCGGTAGCCTGAATATACACCGCAACACGTTTTTGATTGTTGGAACATGCGGATAATGAGAGTAAAAGGATAAAAGTCAAAAGAAGAAAGATATTTTTTTTCATTTTTAACCCTGTAAACCGACTTCTTGTATAGTTAACTCATTATTACATAGTATCTCAATGCTTGTCACTTAACAAGTATTTATGGTTTATAAATTAAAAAAAATACCCCTCCAAAAACTGCTCTCAATAGAGGCTCTTTCGTTCCTGTATATAATTGACCAGCATGATTCTATCTTTTTTCTTTCAGGCAGTCTGCAGCATTGACAACAACCTGTCGTTTTTCAAGATCATAGAGTATGGTTTGATCCTTAAAACTGACCGCCAGCAGTGAAGCATCAGGAGATATGGATACTACATAATGCCCGTCCCAATAGGTCTGAAGAACCGGAAATACCTGTGCATCAAGAGGCCCCAGATATTCAATGCCGGTATCTGTAATGCGAATAACATAAATTGTATTGCTGACCAGAAGGAAACGCCCGGAAACACCCGGCCATGGAATAAAGGCGTCGGGTTTTACATCATACGAAGTACATGTATACCCGCCGCGGATTAGCGGATCCGGGGTAATAACCTCGTCAGGGAAGCGTTCAATCTGCCGGGTTTTAACAAGCTTTTCCTTGCAGTCATACCATATCAGACCCAGCGGTAACCGGGGACAAGAAGCAAGACCTGTTTTTCCGTTATAATAAAGAACCAGCAGCGTAGTGTCATCAAGCCATACCGGATGAAGAAGATAGAAGTCTTTCTCTCTCACCGTATCAAGAACCGAACAGCTCAAAGAGGATTCATGCTCAAGTGAATACAAAGTGAGTCTATCCCCGTTATACGTATCACAGTTTGAGCACAACAATCTGCGTGCAGACGGATTAAACCATGCTGCTCTTGCACTGTCGTTTACATTTATAAGAGAGACATCTGCCCACAAGCGTGAAGAAAAATCGTATTGTGTCAGAACATTTGGCTCCGAATATCTATTGCTGCTGACAATCCATAAATACCGATCATCTGTCAGTGTCCATCCCTGTAAATCATTGAATGTAACGCGCTTATTCTTGTATTGTAAGCGGGATTTCTGCGTATGGGTTTCAGCGTCATAGACATCCGCAAACCACTCGGTTGCACCGTTTTCCGAAATAAACAGATATGCGCTTCCATCGCTAAACCACCGCGTTGGTTTTTCTGGCGCGATTCCTCCATAGTTCCACCGGGTATCCTTGAACTGGATATACCAGGAATTTTCGAAAGTACTTATATACAGACGTGATGAATCAGGCGAGAAAGAAAACTGGTATGCAG
>CAZXJV010000151.1:1965-3701 GCA_964641135.1 uncultured Treponema sp.
TATGCAGATAACCAGGGATGAGAATTTGGCGGAAGCTGGACAATTCTCCGGCGGGTTATTTTATTTCCCGGCTTCCACCCATCATCAGATAGCCAGTATCGCCAGTATACCTCACAGTTTAGCTGACAGTGCGGGCAGGTAAAGGTGCGCTCAGTATCAAGATACTCTGCGTCGCTGTCGCCGGCTGTCGGTTGATAAGTGTATTCAAAATCAGGATCTGGCAGCGGATTAATTTTTTTTTTGCAATGCGGACATGAAACAGGTTTTAATTCGATATTCTCGGTAGCCATATAAGTTGTTACCCGTTTACTCCTTCTCATGTCAAGATAGTGAACTTATTGTCATATTATGTTTTTTGATGATTTTCGATTATTGACCTCTATAAAGTACCAAATATTGACCTGTTAGAACTGTTGTGGTATAGTCTACTTAGAGGGAAAATATGATAAATTTTGCCACAGATATTAAGCCTATTTCTTATATTAAATCACATACCGCTGAAATGATTCGGCAGGTAGGGGATAGTAAGAATCCCATAATTGTAACACAAAATGGTGAAGCTAAGGCCGTTATCCTTGATGTTGATTCATATCAAAATCTGGTAAACACCATTAATTTGATGAAAATTATTTCAATTGGCGATCGAGATATTACGAATGGGAAAGTTGTTAAACATGAAGATTTAAAGATGCGAATAATCAATTCTTTGGTTTAAGATATGAAAAAAAAGATAGTTTGGTCACAAGATGCAAGTGATGACTTAATTGATGTTATCACTTTAATTCGGGACAAATCGGGAAAAAAAATTGCAAATGAAATATATCAACGAATTATTAGTCATGTAGAAAAGATTGAAATTCTTCCAAAGGGCGGACGTGTTGTTCCGGAATTATTAACAATCGGCGTAATTGATATAAGAGAAATTATAGAAAGTCCCTGGAGAATATTTTACAGAATAGATGAAGAAGAAATCCAGATAATTAGCTTGATCGATGGAAGAAGAAATATTGAGGAAATATTATATAAAAAAGTAATCGATGGAAAAATGTAAAAGAAGATTCAGCTAACACTTGCTAAACCATAATTTCTTTGCCACATTTTGTAATAGCCAGGTGGCAGGCCTCCAGGTGTCGCCTGCGCGTCCACCAGATTTCGCCTTCGTCTCGATCTTGCAGTTTTTGCCTTACAAGGACAATGGTCTTCCGTCAAATATTAACAGGCAAAAAACTGCCCAGGAAATTACTATAGCCGTGGAGTTTTGCGCCAGCGAAACTCCAGAGGCTTCCAGGTGTCGCCTGCGGCTCCACCTTTGCAGTTTTTGCCTTACAAGGACAATGGTCTTCCGTCAAATATTAACAGGCAAAAAACTGCCCAGGAAATTACTATAGCCGTGGAGTTTTGCGCCAGCGAAACTCCAGAGGCTTTTTTTATTTAAAAGGCCCTCCATCAGGAGGGCCTTTTAAATAAAAAAAGCCTGGCAGCTTCCTACTTTCCCACTTTGCAGCAGTATCATCGGCGTTAGAGAGCTTGACTTCCGTGTTCGGGATGGGAACGGGTATTGCCTCTCCACTGTGGCCACCAGGCATTATTAACAACGCTTGAGATCCGTTTGGTTTCGGGATGGACTTCCCGGTCACAGAACCACGCAGAGCGAATCGCTTCGCGGTGCGTCAGTATTCAAAGGAACGTAAATATATACAGGACAGAACTTCAAAAACGATAATATGGTCAAGCCT
>CAZXJV010000152.1:0-3661 GCA_964641135.1 uncultured Treponema sp.
CAAAAAAAGACTTAATGCCGGTCCTGCATGCTGCCATCTGGTCATCAAGGGTATGAACATAAAAAGGAAGCCGGGATATATCAACAAAAACAAGGAGGAAGAAATTCGTCCTACCGCTTTGTCCATTGTTCTTGTGAAACTGGACAAGAATTCTGTACTTAAAATAATCAGTACTCCAAGGGCCATTGTAAAGGTGACCAGCTTGAGAGGTAGACCCAAAACAGAATGAAGAACTGCAGATAAAGGTATCAGAAGCCCAAGAAGTGCTGCATACGATTTGCGTCTGACCGGCAACCTGTTCGCAAGTAATCCCTGCAATTCTATTGAAGCCAGAACTGTAATTACAAGCATCTCAATCTGCAAAAAAAGATAGTTAAAATGCGGAAGAAAAAAGACAGAGGATATAACCAGCGGTAAACCTACAAAGAAAAGTAAAAGCCGTTGAATGAGTTTTTTCACCTTACACCACCAAATCTTCGTTCTCTCAGTTGAAAGTCAGAAATCGCATCCAGAAGATCCTGTTCCTGCCAGTCGGGCCAAAGTTTATCACTGAAATAAAGCTCAGCGTAAGCTGATTGCCAGATTAAAAAATTACTGATTCGTCTTTCACCACCTGTTCTGATCATAAGATCTACGACCGGCAAAGAAGGATCATCAAGGTATTGCTCGAATTCATGTTCATTTTCAAGATTTATATTATTATCATTTACACGTTTTACAGCCCGGAATATCTCATCCTTTCCGCCATAATTAATTGCCAGTGTGACACAGGTCTTTTTAAAGATCGAGGTTTTGTCCTTGATATAGCGTATTTCATCTGCGATATCTTTTGGTAATCCTTCAAGATCACCAATATGATTTACCCGAATCTCATGCTTGTTGTAAAAATCAAGCTCTGCACGAAGATGGATTTTAATCAGGTTCATCAAAAAACCTACTTCATCCTGTGTCCGTTTCCAGTTTTCTGTAGAGAAGGTGTACAAGGTAATATTTTGCAGCCCAAGATCAGCGGCCGCCTTTACAATTCGCTTTGCGGCATTAAGACCTTCTTTGTGGCCGTTAGTTCTGTTTTGTCCCCGGGATTTTGCCCAGCGGCCGTTGCCATCCATTATAACAGCAACGTGTTTGGGCAAGCAGGAGCGGTCGATCCTGTGACCGGTCAGAAGATCCGGTGTTTCCATCAGCCTTCCAGAATTTCCTTTTCTTTTTCTTCCAGGATTTTGTTTATTTCCTGAATGAACCGGTCAGTACTTTTTTGCAGTTCATCTTCTGCAGTTTTCAGACCATCTTCAGTCAAGGTGCCGTCTTTCTGGAGTTTCTTCAAGTCGTCATTGCCATCACGGCGAATGTTTCGAATCGCAACCCTGCTTTGCTCGGCAATTGCCTTAGCCTGCTTTGCAAGGTCCTTGCGGCGCTCTTCAGTGAGTGGCGGTATTGCGATCCGGATGACCTTTCCGTCATTTGAGGGGTTTAATGACAATTCTGATTTTTGGATTGCCTTTTCAATTTCGCCAATCAAACCTTTATCCCAGGGCTGAATGACAACAAGTCGAGCTTCAGGAATGGATATAGAGGCTACCTGGCTTAAGGGGCTTTTTTCACCATAATAGTCAACCCGTACCTTGTCAAAAAGGGCAGCAGAGGCTCGACCGGTTCTGATAGTATTGAACTCATCTTTTAAAGCTGCAATTGTCTTTTTCATCCGTTCTTCGTTAGCGGAGTTTAGTTCGGACATCTAATATCTCCTTGACGGGTTGAAAAAGAGTCTGTCTTTGTTCAACCTGTTATATAATTTTCGAAAGCCCGTAGAGTGATACAGGCCGCATATGACAAAGCCTGATAAGCTTTGTCATATGCCTGCTGATTTTATTTATTTCCCAACTGAAAAAGAATCATGTTTGAAAGACTGAGTTTACAACCGGCTGTTTTTCCTACTTCTTCCATTTTGCGGGAGACTGACAGTTTGTCATCTTTCACAAAAGGCTGATCAAGGAAACAGATTTCTGCAAGATGTTTTTTTACCTTGCCCTGAACAATTCCCGCTTTCACGTTCTCGGGTTTGTCAAGTTCCTCAACCTGCTTGGTAAAAATATCGGTCTGATCTGCAATGTACTGCTTGTCGACAGCTGAGGAATCAATGTACAGCGGTGTGAAAGCCGCAACATGAAGACAGCAGTCATATGCAAATTCCTGTATAGCAGGATGGCTAATTGCATCACTGTTATCAGCCTTGAGTACAACAAGAACGCCGGTTTTTTTGTCGGAGTGAACATATTTTGCAACAATCTCGTCATTACCTGCATTAACCGCAACCAGACGGCTTACAGACATGTTTTCGCGAATTTTTGTTGCCAATTCCAGAACCATCCCGGACAATTCCGGAGTAATCCCGGTTAAACCCTTGTTCCATGCTGTATCCACGATTGCGTCTCCAAGAGCGACGAAATCAGCGTTTTTTGCAACGAAGTCGGTTTCACAGGTTAATTCGGCCATGATTGCCTTTTTGCCTTCTGTTTTTACAACAACAATACCTTCTGTTGTTGCACGTCCAGCTCTTTTTTCAACAGCAGCCAGACCTTTCTCTTTCAAAAGTTTTTCAGCTGCGGCAATATCACCCTGTGTATCATTGAGAGCGTTTTTGCACTCCATCATACCGGCACCGGTTTTTTCCCGGAGAGCCTTTACATCACTTGCTTTGATTTCCATTACCGGATTCTCCTCTTACTTTTCGTCGTACAGTTTGTCTTCATCAACCAGTGGTTCTTCTTCGACAGTTTCTGCAGCAGCGGTCTCGACCGGTGTATAATTTGAATAGTCTTCAATTTCAACTTCATCACGGACTAAAGGGGTGCCGTCAGCTTCAAGACCTTCTTCGTCATCCTGAAGATTTTCGATAATCTTAAGACCATTTTCATTATCTGCTTCAACAACAGCATTGGCAATGATCTGGGTAAAGAGGGAAATTGCACGAATTGCGTCATCGTTGCCGGGGATCGGATAATCAATGCCCTCAGGATTACAATTTGTATCAACAACAGCAACAATAGGAATTCCCATACGTCGTGCTTCAGCAACAGCGATAGTTTCTTTGCGGGTATCAATAACAAAAAGGATGCCGGGCAGCTCTTTCATTTCCTTGATTCCGCCAAGGTTTTTTTCCAGCTTGGTTTTTTCTTTTTGAAGAGCAGCAATCTCTTTTTTGGTAAGACTTTCAAACGTGCCGTCGATTTCCATCTTTTCGATTTTCTTCAGACGAAGCAGGCTTTTTTTTATGGTTGTGAAATTGGTAAGCATACCGCCGAGCCAGCGGTTATTAACGAAGAACATCCCGCAGCGTTCTGCTTCTTTTGCAATGGTCTGCTGTGCCTGTTTTTTTGTTCCGACAAACAGGACCGACTTGCCTGCAGCAGTGGTTTTACGGACTGCTTCGTAGGCTTCCTTGATCGACATAATGGTTTTTTGAAGATCAATGATGTGAATACCATTACGCTCCGCGAAGATGTATTTCTTCATGCGGGGATCCCAACGCTTGACCTGATGACCAAAATGTACACCTGATTCAAGCAAACTCTTCATGGTTACGACTGCCATGAGTTTCTCCTTCGGAATTTTTCCGGATCGGAAAATTCCAGCCTTCTCTTGTTCTCAGTCTGACAGGCAG
>CAZXJV010000153.1:0-3635 GCA_964641135.1 uncultured Treponema sp.
CTACCAGCACCTTTACCTGATCAGAACGCCATTCTGCGTACCAACCATCTTTTACATTCCAGTTGCGATAATGATACCGAGCACGGCCGCGAAGATGATTATAACGGTCCACACCAACCAGATAGGTGGCATATGCGGCTCTGGAATCAAGGACGGCACGTTCCCGTCGGGCGAAATCCTGTACCATATTGGTATCGCGGTACAAAAGGTACCGGGCAAGATCGTCCATACCGCCGGCATTTTGTATCCTTACCCAGGCAGCATACAACTGTAGTTTTAAATTGCTCGCGATATGTTTTGCCGGAATCGAAACCTTCGGTGTTTTTATCATGCTCTATGCTAAAATCTTTTTCGGGATTCAAATCCTTATCAAGCCAATCCGCTGAATTCTCAAAACCCGCTTTGCTTCCCCTCCACTTGAGATATAGCGAAGCGAGTCCCAGATCAGACAGATAGGCACTGGAATCGCTTCGTTTTTGTATTGCTAAAAGCCAGTTTCTGGCTTCAGTGGCAGAGCGTGAACGCATAAAACTGCTGTCCACGGTTTTAACCTGGTCAACTTTTTCAGTAAAATACCGGTTTACCAGGTCTTCATCGTTGGTACCGCTTTCAAGGGCCTGGAAACCTCCAGAGCCAACAGTATACGCCAGCTTCACCGACCAGGTATCGGTATCGGCATCATAGTGCAAACGAACCAGATCCAGGCGTTCATGGTTTATATCATCTGCTTTCAGATTGTCTGTGATCAGGGCTTGTACAGCCATGCCTTCCTTGTATTCGGAAAAACGCGCTTCATCTTCTTTACGTGCCATTTCACGGATCAGCTCGTAACTTGCAATACGGGAACGATAGTGTTCATCCATGGCTTTTCTGTATGCTGCAAGAGAGGCTTCATACGCAGGGTCACGGTCTCCCCTGTCTTCAGGTTCAAACGAGGTGCCTCTCATTTGTTCCAGAACTTCCAGGGCTACCTGTGCCCGGTCTGCAGCATAGCTGACAGTTGCAAGCCGCTCTCTTGGACTTATATATCCGAGATCGGCATTACTGCCAAAATCGCCCAGATAAACGCTGGCAGCCCAATCATGAATTCCCTGGGCTATGCGTCGATTAACACGCAACTGTTCTACTGTTTTTCTCCCGGATTCAAGAAGATCATACGTGTCATTGTAAGAATCTATTGCGCGGGTAAAGACATCCAGTTCATTCTGGTAAGCTTTCTCGGCAGCAGAATATGCCTCTTCTGCCTGTTCAAGTGCGGTACGGGCAGCGGCGAGTTGTTTTTCCCGATCACCATCAGTGCTGCGAATGAGTTTTAATGTATCAAAATGACGGTACAAGGATGACAAAGTATTCTGGAACGGCTGTTCCCTGGCATACAGATCCTGAACAGACTTTTGATGGGCGGTAGCTTGTTCTTCAACTATAATATTCAGGGTAAACGGAGAGCCCGCAAACAGGCTTTCAAGAGTCATACCGTCAGGCAGATTAAATGTATAGATTGCGGAACTTGAAGAAGGTTTTTCCAGAAACGCAATGTGCTGATCGGCCTTTGCATGCAAGGCGGCAAGAATTTTGTCAACGGTTCCCGGAATATCGTCAAAAACAGTGCGCAGGGTATCACGATCTCCGTCTGTAAGATCTTTTAATTCGGTCAGGTTCTCATTACGGGCCGCAGTAATCCAGGCAGTCCGGTTGGTATGGGCGGCTGACTCAACCTGATAATACTCGCAAAATTGCTGTTGCAGGCGGTTAGTACGCAACCTGTCGGAAACACCGGCAAATTCCCTGTCGCACCAGGAAAATAAGGCGGTAGCTGAGCGGGCCAATTGCGTCTGTACGAATACGGTTACTCCGGCAAAGGGTTTTAATACCGACTGTATATCCGGACGAGTCAGAATCGTAACCGGGACAGATATCCCGGATGCAAGGCAATCAAGAAATTCTTCCCTTTCAGAAACTGTTAAGGGAACAGATTGAAAGCCCTTATACGAGTCAAGCCATTGTTCCGGGTCGCCATGTAAAAGCGGGATGTATGAACCAAGAGCAGCGGAAACATTCCAGGCATGCCGTACCTGTGCCGCATAGTCCGGCGACAGATCAGCAAGCATGTTATAGCCATGAGTAAAATCATCAAGGGAATGCGGTTGAAGCAGATCAAGATACAATAACCGCGCACCGGACAAACGTGAAAGAACCGGCCCTGAATCCCATTGAACAGGGTCTATACCCTGCAAAATTGTCCAGAAATCCTCAAAAGTACCATCCTTGATAAACTCGTTAAAAGATGAATCCAATGCTGTCAGTGCAGCAGTAATTGTTGTAGTCTCCAGCTCTTTCAGGATACGCAGCAGTTCTGCGCTCTGTTCCTCTGTGTACAGAGCGGAAGGCTCTTCTTCAAGATCTTCCTGCAACAGTAAAAGATAGTTATTAAAAACTGTGTTTATAAACGCAGCAAAATTCGTTTCTGTCAATTCAGGCAGTGTATCCATATATGGAATCATTGCCAGAGCTTCTGATAGATGGAAACCGGGATCAGCTGACCCATCATGCTTTGTAGCCCATGTATTCAGGAGATTAATGACAGCATCAGTTCCCAATGCAGTCATGAGATTTTCCGGACAGGAAGGTATACCAAATACTTCAAGCATATACAAAATTGGCATCCCGGTCAGGATATGCCGTCTTTGATAATAGTCCATTGCATGCGGAATGAAAGAAGCAGCCAGGAAATAGGTTTGTACCTCGGGAATCATGGCATAGGCATCGCTTATGCGCTCCGGGTCGCCAGCAGGCAGCTGCATCCATCTGATCAAATTGTCGATTGATGCAGATTCTGTATTACTCTGTCCAAAATGAGCCAGAACCGGCGCAGCAACACGTTCTTTTATTTCATCCGGCAAACCGGAAAGATCCATCCGTACTGTACCGGAATTGTATTGTGGTTGTGCCAGAATGGCAAAAAGATCGGCAGCTGTTTTACAGGACTTAAGATCTTCAAGCGAGACACGGGAAATGATAAACCAGGCTGCATAATCTGAAAGATATGGAACGATGCGGCTTTCCGGTTCTGAACTGCCTACCTCACGTAATAGATCAAAAAGTGTCTCAGGCGATCTTGTCTGGTCTTTCCACTCAAAAATCTGCTCGATTGCAATCAATAAATTTGCTTCTTCGTCCTTCAGAACGTCTGAATTCAGATACAAAGGGATCCCTGACGCAGCAATTTTTGCTGCATTATACTGCATCATGGTTTCAATATAGTTTCGTACTGCATGATTCGATGTTTCATCAAGACCGTCAGATACCTCGCTCAACTGCGAAAGATATGAGAGAAGCTCAACAGTGGTCATCTCATGCGCAGTAACATGGTATTGTGCAATTAATTCTGTTAATTTACGATGTGTTTGTTCGGTGGACTCAACCAGAAGCCCTGCAATCCACTGGGCATTTTCTGCGACGATAGCGTGATGCTGAGTCGAATTGAATACGCCTGCAGAACGTAATCGTTCACGATACAGTCTCTGAGCCCAACCCGGAATACGTGTATCAAAGATGCTCTCCATACGTAATACTGAGGCTAGATAGGGATCAGTCGAGCTTTCAGTGTTCAGGGATTCTAACAAGGTCTCAGCTTC
>CAZXJV010000154.1:0-3587 GCA_964641135.1 uncultured Treponema sp.
CGCACCGTCCGCGTCGCGTCGTTGAGCAGCGGATTGATAAAACTGATGCGCCCCTCGAACACCTCGCCCGGCCAGGCCTCGGCGGTAAACTCCACCGTCTGGCCGAACCGAAGCCACGACACATCCGACTCGTAAGCGTCCAGAATAACCCAGAGATGATCCAAATCCGCGACTTTATAAATCGGCGTGCCCGTCTGGACATACAGCCCCTCGGTGGCCATCTTCTCAATCACGATCCCGCCGATGGGCGAATAAATCGTCAGGTGATCCAGCGGCCGCCCCTCCTGCTCGATGTTGGCAAGCTGTGGCTCGGTCAGCCCCAGCAGCAGCAATTTTTCACGCGACGCGGCCAAGCCTGACCGCACCGACTGACGCACCAGCTCCGAGGCGCCCTCGGCCAGCCGTTTCTGCGAGGCCGCCGCCTCCAGAAACTCCGCCTGCGCCGTAATCAGCTCCGGGCTGTACAGCAGCGCCAGATGCTCGCCGGCTTTGATGCGTATACCTGTAAAGTCGGCATACAGCCGGTCAATTCGGCCGGGCGCCCAGGCGGTGATGGTTTTGGTGCGGCTCTCATCGAGCGCCAGCTTGCCGACCAGCCGCACGTCTTTGGAAACACGGCGGCGCTCGACCGGTTCGGTCTGCACCTCCATCAGCTTAATCACCGCCGGCGAAAACGAAATCACCCGCTCACCGGAGGACGCATCGTCATCGTCGTCCAGCCGAATCAAGTCCATCGCGCAAAAAGGACACTTGCCAGGCCCGCTCTCACGTACCTGCGGATGCATCGAGCATGTCCAGATCGTCGGGGCGGCCTCTTGCGCCTCTGTCGGGGCGGCCGCCGAGCCTCGTGCCCCCTGCCATCGGGTCGCCGCCCAAAAGCCCAGCGCAAAACACCCCGCCGCCAAGAGGACAACAAGCCCGATCTTCAGCAACAATTTATAATCTGGTTTTTCGTTTGTCATCGTACAGCCTCGACAAATCTTTCTTTCAGTAACTTTTATTCCCGCTGCGGCGGGACAAAACCGCCGACCATGGCTTCGAGCTGCGCAAGACTGACCAGGTGATCGGCGGCGAACCGTTCATACACCAGCTCAAACTCCAGCAGTTTTCGCTGGGCGTCGATCAAACTCAAAAAATCGATTTCTCCCGTGCGGTATGCCTGCTCGGAAACGTCCAGCATTTCTTTGGCCTTGGGGATCAAGACATCCCGATACAGCGTCAGTTTACGGTCGCTGTCCTCGACGGCAAACATCAACTCGGCCGCCCGAGCCGCCAGATCGCTTTGCAGTTGTGCTTTGCTCTCAACGGTGCCGCGCGCCGCCGACCGGGCTTGTTCCACCCCGGCATCATAACTGCCCGTCCAGATCGGCAGGTTGATCGACACCATCGCGATGATCGGGTCCCGTCCGCTGCCCGGCGTATTCGGCATCCGCGCCGAGCCGGTCTGAATCCAGTCCACCCCGAGTGTAATGTTCGGCCGCGACCGTTTTTGCGCCAGTTCGATTCGGCTGCGCGCCGCGGCAATCTCGAAACTTAACGCCGACAGGTCGGGATTGTAGTCCATGATCGCCGCGATGATCTGCGCCTCGTCCAGCGCTGCCTCCGACAGCGGCTCCTGCGCAGGCCACGGCAAATCCAACGCCGGCGCACGATTCAACACCGCGTTGACGCGTGCGACCACGGGCTTTTTCTGGCGGCGCAGGGTGACCATCTCATCTTCCAATATCGCCAGCTCGATCTGCGACCGAATAATATCGGGATGGCTTGCGCCGGCCGTGCGGTAGCGGGTGCTGACAACCTGTTCAAAATGCTTGAGCAATTCCAGGTTGGCCTCGGCAATGGCCACTGCCCGGCCCAGATAGGCAAACTCGACATAGGCAGTCTTTGTTTTTTCAATCACGTCCAGCCGCGCCGCGTCAAAACGTCGGCCGGCCGCACGCGCCGCCGCCGCGGCCGCATCGGTGCGCGCCGACAGCGTGCCGAACCACGGAAACGTCTGCATCAGGCCGAAACGATGCTGCTGCGGCCCGACGCGCGTCTCGACTTTTTCGATGAAATAACCATACGTAAACATCGGATCCTGCAGTGCCCCGGCCTGCGGCACTTGCGCCATCGCGGCCTTATACCGGGAAAACGCGCTTTGCAGCCCGGCGTTCTGCGACAATGCACAGTGCAGATAATCCTGAAGTGTTTCGGGAATGGATTGTTCGCTTGCCTCGTCATCACCATACACCATCGCCCCCGTCCCCAACAGAACCGCCCCCGCCAGCATATACAGCAGTATTTTCATGACGCACCTGCCCTTGAAAACAAAAGGAAAGTGATTATTTCCTACTCGTTTACTATACTAATTTTAGCCCATTTTGTTCGGGTGTCAATCAGAAAAACTATGGTGCCATGCGAGGGGTAAGCGATAGGTCATATTCCCGACAATCTGTTGATAACTCAAGCTGACCGAACGTCTGTCCAATGCCAACATAAACACCTTACAAGAAAAGATTTACATGGCAAGCAGCAAAACATTAAACCAGTCATCCGCCGCAGGCGGATTCGTCAATTTTACCTTTTGCATTTTGATTTTTACCTTCTCAAACTGACCATCGGTCAGTTTGAGTTGATAAATCTACTCGTTCAGCTTTTCGCTTGACCGGTTCGGGCGATACTGTTACTGTACAGCCATTATTGAAAGGATTGAGAGCATGGATTGGTTATTTCCGGCGGCATTACGGGTGATTGCGGCGGTGGCCGTGATTTATTTCGGGTTGGGCTTGTTCAACATCAACTGGCTGATGCGTTTTCGCGCGATCGCGGCGATGGCGGTCGGGGCGGTCGTTGTCGGCGGGTTGGGTTGGTCGTTGGTACGCCCGGAGCTGCCGACGGCGGCGCTGACGCTGATGGACAGCGTCTTGACAATTCCGGGGGCGTTGCTGTGCCTGCTGTTGGCCTTTGGAGCCGGGTTTGCCGCCTATTTTGTCGCGTGGCCCCCAGGCAGGATTTTTGCCCCCTATGCCGCCCCGACGGGACTGGCCATCTGGGCAATGCGCGGCGGCAACATGCACCGGCTCCTGCTCGACCATCACGAACTGGCCCAGCGGCAGGCCCTGTATGCGGCCTTGCGATGGGAGGGGTTTTTCTGGCTGCTGATTTGTGCGGCCGGGTATTTAGGCGTACTGGCCGCCTCGAAGGCCGCCGGAACCAAACTGGTCATTCTTGGCCAATATGACAGCGAAAAACCAAAGGGCAATGTCGCCCTCGCGGCCGCGGCCACCATCGCCATCGCCTGGGTTGCCATCGGCATCCTGGTGCAGGATATCCCGCAGTTAGACGCACAACTCGGCTCGGTCGTCGGCCAGCCCGGCAACCGCCAGATCGCGTTCGGCGTCTTTGCCGCCTTCTGTCTGGCGGCCTACGCAGTCAAATATTTCCTGAAAATCGGCTATTTGCCCGTCGCGGCCGCCTCGGCCTTGTTGATTTCCATCAGCACAACCATCCTGCTGCGCTCGGACGCACTGGTGCGCTTGTCCGAACACTGGCCGATCGCCTACTTTAGCCACGCCGTCAACGCAATCACCCCCCTGCAAATGGTC
>CAZXJV010000155.1:0-3537 GCA_964641135.1 uncultured Treponema sp.
CCCGAAAAACCCCGTAACCTCTGCCCCGCCCTGTTCAAGAACATTTTTTGCGGCATTCAGTGTGCCTCCGGTCGCAATCAGGTCATCAACAACAAGGACACGCTGTCCGGAACGGACATCCGCACGATGTACTTCTATCTCGGCGGTGCCATATTCCAACGCATACTTACACGACCAGGTACTGCCCGGAAGCTTTCCTTTCTTTCTGATCAGTATTAACGGAATGCCAAGCCGTTCGGCAAAAGGTGCTGCAAACACAAACCCCCGGGATTCGATTGCTGCAACAGCATCGATGTGTTGATGCTTATACAGTTTTACCATCCTGTCGATTGTGTATCTGAAAGCAGTCGGATTCACCAGAATTCCGGTGATGTCATAAAAAAGAATACCCGGTTTGGGAAAGTCAGGAATTTTGCGTACCGCATCATCCAAAGATATGTCAATTCTCATGTAAAAAATACTAGTGGAGGATGGCGGTTTGGTCAACGTGCTCAATGACCCAAAATAAAAGCGGGAAGGCCGAAAAGGCAAGAAATACGGTTATTGCTTCAGGTCTGTTCTCAGGATCGTCCGGTTTTCCGGAAGCCCTGAACACGTGCGCTGGCTGTTACAGACCACGGGCTTCTGTCGCCCCGGACAAGATATCGGTATCCAATACCCGCAATCATGGCGCCGTTATCCCCGCACAATTGCAGGGGAGGAAAAATACAGCGCAGATCTGTACGCTGTGACAGCAAAGCCCGTAAACGGGAATTTGCTGCGACCCCGCCGCCAGCTACAACAGTATGTATTCCGGTGTCCTCTACAGCACGGAAAAGGCGACTTAACAAAATACGTACAGCTGTCTCCTGAAAACTTGCCGCAATATTTTCAGGCGTTTTTTCAAACCCGTCCGCCCAGAACTGATCAAGCTGATTTATTACCGCAGTCTTAAGGCCGGAATATGATACATCATAACGATGGTCGCCCTTATTGATTGTCGGTAAAGGGAAGCGGGCTGCCGCAGGATCACCGGATTGGGCAAGCCGGTCAATAACAGCTCCCCCAGGATATCCAAATCCGTAAAATTTGGCCACCTTGTCAAAAGCTTCTCCGACTGCATCATCAATTGTAGTACCCAGGACTTCTATCGAGTCAAAATCAGATACCCGGCAAATAATTGAATGACCACCTGAAACCAGAAGTCCAAGGTAGGGATATTTAATATCTGCCTGAAGGTGGGCAGCATATAAATGAGCCAGCATATGATTTACCGCAATAAAGGGCTTGCCCGAAGACCAGGCAAGAGATTTCGCAAAAGTCAAGCCGACCAGAAGGGAGCCCATCAGACCTGGAGACGAGGTTGCCGCGATTCCATCGATTTCATCAATCGTAGAATTTGCTTCATGAAGAGCCTGACGAACGACCGGCAGAATCCACTCAACATGTTTCCGGCTGGCAATCTCGGGTACGACCCCGTTATACATGGCATGGAATGGTATTTGAGTTGCAACTACCGAAGAAATAATCGTTCTGCCATCTTCAACCACCGCTGCCGCTGTTTCATCGCAGGATGATTCGATGCCGAGTATTTTCACTCCAGATCTTCTCCACTGACGGCTATTCGGGCAATCGTTGAAAGAGAAAAACCCTGACTGACGAGCTCCGGATACATTTCGGCAAGTACAGAGGCCAAGTCGTTCGACCAGATATGACCAATCATGATCGCGGCGCCTTTTTGTTCTGCCACCTTCATCCCTTTATGAACTGCATCAATCATTGATGCCCTGTCCGGAGTATTATCCAAAAACACTGCTCTCTCCCATATCTGCATCCCCGTTTCCCGCGCAAGGACAGGGGCAACTGTATCTGCTGTAGTCCGTGAGTCAAGAAAATAGATACCTGCTTTCCGGGCTGTCTCGAGAACAGCCTGCATGGCATTTCTATCTGCTGTGATCAGGGAACCTTCATGATTGTTCATCCCGACAACCGGCCCCACTTCGGCAAGATTTGCAAGAATAATGGAGCGTATCTGGCTGGCACTCATTCCGGGTAATAGTGCACCCGGACCGGGATCCCGTTTCAAGTCCAAAGCCTGCATCGGTTGATGTAATATCAGCTCCTTGCCGGCTGTCCTGATTCTGCGTGCTGCTTCGGCAGAATACTGCAAACCGGGTAAAACAGCAATAGTACAGGCAAACGGTAAATCAAGAAACGGCTGGAGCTGTTGCAGGTTATGACCGGCATCATCAAAGACAAACAGCAGAGTTCCACGCTGCGGACGGGGAAGTTCCGGTGGAGGCCCTGAAGGAGGACGGGAAGCAGCAACAGGCATCTTTTGCACAGGTGCAAGAACCGGCCGGGATACAGGCGCAGGTGCCGGCGATGAAGAAGGTACAGGCGAAGATGCAGGCGCTACCGGCGCGGCTGATGACGGCGCGGGTATGGATGACGAGGTGTGTACAACAGGCGAAACTGATGTAACAGGCGATACCGATGAAGATGGTTCAGCCGGGGCAGTTATTACTGATGGCGCTTCGGCTAATACTGAACCCGGCACAGCCTGAGGAGCAAACCGAATCCACAACAAGCCGAGGCTGAGCCCAAGAACTCCCGCTGTCATCAGTATCAGATATCCTGCCGGAACCGGTTGTTTTACTCTCCGGGTCCCGGTGCGGGAGTGCCTGCGGGTTGAAACACGCTTTTTTTGTTTAGATTCAGGGCGTTGCGACATTGAATTCAAGCATAAAGACGAACAGGCAGGGTGTCAACCAATATAAGAATATGTTAAGGGGACCTCTCAAAACTTCAGTTTTTTGGAGGTCCCCTTGAATACAATTGTCCGGGACCGGCAGATCAGGCTATCCCGTAACCAGTGTGTATTCGGTGCAGATTACTGACAGTATAATTCTTCACGGATCTTTCTGGAATTTGACCTCAACTTCCTCAAAGCCCGGATTTCAACCTGACGTATTGTCTCTGCAGATACACCACGCTTTTTTCCTATAGCCTTGAGGGTCATCGGTTTTTCTTCATGATCCAGATTAAATCGCTGTATTATTATCTCCCGTTCAGTCTCATTTAATCCATCAAGAACTGTCCTGATTACAGTTTCTGTGTGTTTTTTCATATATACCTGTTCGGGGTCCCAGGTAGAATCGGCAATAAGATCGCGAAGGCAGACAGACTCATCGGTATCTACCTCAACATCAAGGCTGGCAATTGAAGCTGAATACGAAAGAATATCTGCTACATCTGCTTCAGAAATACGCATCTCGGCGGCTATCTCCGCGTTGGTCGGGCATCTGGACAGATGCTGATACATATCAGCTGCAGTACGCTTTAATCTGGAAGCAAGTTCTTCCTTGCGGAACGGGAGGCGGATCATCCGGCGCTTGTTTGCCAGTGCCCGTGTTATTGATTGCTGAATCCACCAGCAAGCATAGGTTGAAAATCGAACATTGTATGAAAATTCATACTTTTCTGCCGCGGTAATCAAACCCATGTTTCCTTCCTGAATAATATCCATCAGTTCACAATCATTGTTCGCATATCTTC
>CAZXJV010000156.1:0-3509 GCA_964641135.1 uncultured Treponema sp.
TCATGGGGTTGCTGAACGTGCCGCTGACCACGTCCACCGCGCTGATATCGAGCATCGCGGTAGGAATCGGGGTCGACTACGCGATTCACTTTATATCCCACTACCGCCAGAGATTGCGGGATACAGGAGACGAAACCGACGCGGCTCGTTACTCGATGAGCCTCACGGGAAAGGCCGTTCTGCTGAACGCGGTAACCGTAATCTCCGGGTTCATGGTCATGGTATTTTCTGTTTTCCCGCCGAACCGTCAGGTAGGCTTGTTGGTCTCGCTCAATATGCTGGTCGCTTTTATCTCGACCGTTACTATCATGTTCCTCGTACTGAGGAAGTCGTCACGCAGTTTGTAAGGAGAAAGAACCATGAAAAGATCCATTCAATCAACGCGGAGAACAGCCTTGGCGCTCGTTGCCGCGGCGCTCGCGTCCCTGTCGGCCGTATACGCGCAGGGCGCGGAACCGTCGAAAACCGCCGATGAAATCATGACAGACGTGTTCAACCGGCCCCAGCCTGAAAGCATTACAAGCGAACTGAGCATGGTATTGACGGATTCCCGCGGACGCGAAAGAACACGCCGGCTCAAGCAGATTTCAGCGACATACTCAGGCGTCGACAAGAAAATAATGGAGTTCGCCGAACCAGCGGACGTGAGGGGAACTTCTTTTATGAACTGGAGCTACGGCGACGGTTCGCGAAGCGACGATCAATGGATTTACCTGCCCGCCCTGAAACGGGTCAGACGGATTTCATCCGACGGCAAGGGCGACTCCTTCATGGGATCGGATTTCAGCTATGACGATCTGGCTGAACGCCATCCGCAAAAAGATTCGCATGCGATCATCGGAACCGAAAACATCGACGGAGAAAGCTGCTGGATCATCGAAAGCGTGAGCCGGGATTCAGGCGAAAGCTACTCGAAAACGATCAGCTGGATATCAAAGCAACGTCTCATGGGACTCAAAAGAGAGTACTACGACACATCGGGAAAACTCTTGAAGGTGCTTACGGTGAAAGAAACCCGCGAGGTTGCCGGATATCTGATGATAACCCATACCGAAATGCGCAATGTTCAAAAGAACCATCGAACCGAGATGAAGTTCGGCTCGATTACGGCGGACTCCGCGATTCCTGAGGACTCATTCACCGAGCGCACGCTCGCGAGGGGGTTATGACATGAGAGGATGCATACTAAAGCGACGAACCCTCGCGTTCGCCGTGTACTTGATTTTGACAGGTGCGGCATTGCTCTATTCCCAAGGCATGGAAATAACGGGCTTCGGCAGATCGAGGCTAGGCGCTCAAACCGACAACGGCGCGCTGTTCATCAACGATCATACCCTTGAAGCGGCGTTCAACTGGGAAAGCGACGACGCCGAGCTCCATGGACTTGCGGCGGCGACCTCGGACGGCGAAGGGAATTCCGGGTTCGAGCTGAAAGAACTGTACGTTCATTTGTACGGAAATTTTCTCGACCTCAGAGTAGGAAAGCAACAGGTTATCTGGGGAAAAGCAGACGGAATGTTCATTACCGATCTGGTCAGCCCCAAAAATCTTACGGACTTTCTGACGCGCGATATCAGCGAGCTCAGATTGTCCGTAACAGGAGCGAAAGCAGATTTTTTCCTGGGATCGCACCGGCTCGAACTGGTCTATCTGCCCATTTTTACGCCGACTCTTCTTCCTGCGAACGATTCGATCTGGTACGTCGCTAAAGAATTTCCGGTTGAACCGACCATGGAAAAAACGTCGATGCCGGAACCATCGCTTGCGAACGCCGAATACTTTGCCCGATACTCATGGACGGGCTCAATCGCCGACATTCAACTACTGGGCGGATGGTTTTGGAATGACACGCCTGTTCCTACTATAATAGACAGAGAAATAACAATGGGAGTCGGATTAACAGGAATAACAATCCGGCCTGAATACTACCGAAGCGCGGTCGCGGGCTTTGCGGCCTCGGCGCCCGTCGGTCCATTATTGCTGAAAACAGAAGTGGCGGCGAACAGTAACCAAAGACTGAGCGCCGACATAAACGAAGAAACAAAAGGATGGAAGGAAAAAAACACAATCCTGTACATGGCGGGAGCCGAAGGATCGCTGCTCGGTGCAACTGTATCGATTCAGGTGATGCAGGACATCGTCCTTGACTATGAAGAATCCCTTTCCCGGGATGAACTGATTACCACAGCTACCCTTGCCGTAAGCCAGCTGTTTCTTAACGATACGATCAAATCCGAAGTCTTCTGGTATGCCGGATTGAACGAAAGGGATTCAATGATTAAACCACAGCTTACCTGGATGCCGGGAAACGGATTTCAGGCTACAGTCGGCGGATGGTTTTTCTTCGGCGACGAGGGTCAGTTCGGTCAGTATTCCGATAACAACGGAATCTTTATGTCAGCCACATATTATTTTTAAGGAGCGTACTGATGGGAGTCAAAAAAAATCGCAACTGGATACGGATCGCTACACAAGTGCTGTTTCTGGGGATCTTCGCGTTTCTTCTTTTTGCCGGCAAACTGCAACTGTGGTTCGGAATCTTCGCAATCGGACTGTTACTTTCTCCCTTCCTTGGAAGAGTGTACTGCGGATGGATGTGCCCGATGAACACCCTGTTCAAACCGATTTCCTGGTTTTATACCACCACAGGGTGGAAACGGCTTCGGATGCCGCGGTTTATAACCGCTCATCCCCTGCTCAGAGCCATTCCCCTTGTCGTGTTCATTGCGGGAATGATCGTTGTGCGCAAGACAGGGGTTAACACGCCGGTTCTCGCCTTCATGACCCTGGCAGCAGTACTTATCACGCTTTTCGTTGAAGAAGCTTTTTGGCACAACGCCATATGCCCCTTCGGAACGCTACTGAACGTTAGCTCGCGCACTTTAGTCTTGCGGTATCGAATTCAGGAAGATCAGTGTATTTCTTGCGGAAAATGCCAGAAGGTCTGCCCGGTTCACGCGATAGATACCGGAGACAACGACAAACGATCAATTCGCGCACATGATTGCATTTCTTGCGGAGAATGCGTCAAGGTCTGCCCCACCAAGGCGATCGGGTTTTCCAGAAAATCCCGGCGTTGATGATCATTACTTAAAACAAGGGGGAAACCTTATGTGCATTGAAATGTACAATGAATCTTTCTGAAATGGCGTGATAACGTGTGATAACGTCTGATAATTGACTAGAAGGGTCATTTTTGCTACAAACTAAGTATATTCAACATTCTTAGCCATGATCTTGTGCTCGTAACGTGCAGGTCAGGAGTTCGATTCTCCTTCTTGGCTTTCAAAATTCTTACCCAGTAACAACTTACATTGCTAGATCAAATCAAAACATGAGCTGAATTTACCCAGTATGCAACGAATGTGCAATGAACACTCATGCAGCTGTTTTTTGAAAGTATGTATTAAGGGAATCTCATAAAAACCTTTGAAAAATTTGCATAAATCAATTTTTGTTAGTGTACAATTCTTTCTGTAAATTGGGTTGAAAAAAGCAGGCCGATCAGG
>CAZXJV010000157.1:0-3334 GCA_964641135.1 uncultured Treponema sp.
GTAAGCTTCGCCGACGGCTCCTTTACCACCAACTTTACCGAAGGCACCTCCTCCCAAACCGGCAGCCAGGGCCGCTACCGCTGGCTCGGCGAAGAAAACGCCCCAGACGCTGACGCCGACGGCTACACACCCGGCACCGCCCGCTACACCGGCTTACAGACCACGCTCTACGCCGGAGGCCGAGCAGTAGCCATGAACCGTAGCGGGGGAGAGTCTTATACACGCAGTACCGCCTATTTTGGAACGGACCTTTTGGGTAGTGTACGATCGGCTACGGGTGAGTACGGAGAACTTGAAGATCGCTACGAATACGACGCCTTCGGAAAACCGTACCTCGGAGACTTGGCCAGCGGCCAGAGCTTTGGCTACACAGGGAAACCGTATGACACGGTTACTGGGATGTATAACTACGGCTACCGCGATTATACGCCGGAAGTCGCACGGTTTAGCACTGTGGACCCGATCAGAGATGGTAATAACTGGTTTGCGTATGTGAACAATGACCCGGTTAATTATCTGGATCCGTGGGGGCTGACCGCGAGTGATGCGAAAACTGAACCAAAAGATCAAGAAAGAACACTTCAAGTTGGATTGGGTGCAGGAGTTTTTGCAGTTGTGGGTGTAAGTATTGAAGCTGGTTTGGCATATTCAAAACAAGAGGGATTTGATTTTTATGTAACAGCTGGAGTTGGTTATGGTGCAGGCTTTTCAACTCTTGCTACAATCGGTGCAACAGCCCCTCAAACAACTTCAGATGGGTTGCATAAAAGTACAGGACAAATAGCCGTTATTGGTGCAGGTCTTTCTGGTGTTGTTGATATGAAAAAAGAAGAGTTAATTGGGTTTTCGGGACTTGGTGCAGGCGGAGGTGTTTTGTATACAGGTACGATTACAGCGAAAGGCGTTATTAAGGATATTGGTGCAGGACTTACAGAAGCTAAGTTTGCAGCAATTGGGATAAAAAATGTAGTTTCAGATAATATTATGAATATAGGTTTTACCCTAAGTTCATTGGGAAGATAAAATGAAAGAGAGAATAAAATTCATTTCTTGGATAAATAAGAATACATTGAAATTTCAATTTTTATCGTTAATTATTCTGTTGCTTAACCTTTTTTTGGTTATAAAGCTAAAAAAAATTACAATTGATATTTTTGATCTATGTAAAACAATAATTGGTGTTCAATTATTTTTTGGGTTGCTTACTTTTTTAATAAAAAAGTGGATATGTTTTGCATCAGATTTTCCAATATATTTTTTAAGTCCAAGTCTTTCAAAAATAGGTGTTGTATTATTAATGTGTCTTTTAGGTATTTCATTACCTTTCATGTGGTTTATGGAATATCCTTATCAAGTGTTTATTTTTTGTATTCCATGGGGTATAATTATTTATTCGTATTCAGCAGAAGAATGAAAGTAATTGTAATTCATGGAAATTATCAAAGAATGGAACTGGAATTGTAGATGCAATTGCTCTATGTGATGTAGCTCTAATACTAGGCACTGAGCTCCGAGTGTCACGTCCGGTGATATATTTCCGTAATGGGAGTGCGCAGCTCCTTCCATGAGCTTTCGGCAATTAAGTGTTCCTTATAAGGAACAGTCCTTTTCCTTTTGAACTTCGGTTTTATAAACCTGTGTTCTTTGACAATTTACCTGTTGGATACTTAGCGGACCTCCTTGGTTTGTAATTTCTCCTGTGCTCCTAGATGATTTCATCAATAATTGACATACAGGGATGAATCGTTTTTCTGTTTTCGGTGAGGCGTTGTTCTCGAGCGACAAGAAGCCTTTCTTTGTAACCGCTGAAGTCAAATGTTTTTCCTGCATACGTTTCATTAGGGCTTAAACCGTGATTACTGTAATGAGGTCGGGCGTTATAGTTCGTAATCGATTCTCTGATTACGGGTTCAACCAAGAGATAAGACTGAATGTTTTTTGGGAAGATGTACCGGTATTTAAGAATCTTGTTTACCGCCTCGATCATTGAGTTTGAAAATGCGACGTCAACGTGTGCAACATGTAATTTGAGTGGTACGGAGGTAAGATACTCCCTGACTGAGACATTTACGTTTTCGCTTCCGCCGTCGGAAATAAGCATGATTGGTTCTTCTGGTTTTGGAAATGTCGACTCAAACGCTGATCGAAGAAGAGCCGCAGTAGCTTGACCAGAGATAGAAAGGGATACCGAGAAGGCAAGGATGCGTTTTGAGAAGCTATCGATGATGAGCTGAATGAATGATCTGACTCCGTCCTGAGTGCGCAGAACGGTAACGTCGATGTGCCAGGCTTTATTAGGCCGTGTGGTGACAATGCTCCCTTTTTTTCTTGACCGGTGGGGTGGCTTACGGGCAGAGGTAAGTCCCATAGTTCTGGCGTACTTGAGAATAGTCGATACATTCGCCGAAATAATTTTGTCTCTGATAAGTTTCCAGGCGACTGAAGTAGCTGGCCAGTGAGCTGTTTTCGGATCTGAAAAAGCTTTCCTGATTGAAAGGACTTCGCCTTTTGCGAGTTGAAACGGAAAAGAAACGCGACACCGACCAAGTGGGGATGAAGGGCAGGGAAGTGTCTTTTTCTTCCAGATCTGAAACCGCCGGGGAGACAGTTTCAGGAGTGAAAGGATCTTCCCGAGAGGAATAAGTTTTGAGACTGAAAGTATTCGTTTTACGATTTGGGAACGGACTTCCATATTCTTGATCTTGGGAAGCGCGCCTACCGGAAGGTGAAGAGATCGCAACAGGGATACGATCCGTAAGAACGCCGTGGCAACGGCAATCGTTGATCGGGAAGACATGATGTTTTTCACCAGATCCAGTTTATCCAGAAAATCAGAAAATTCTGAACCAACAAGCTGTGAATAATCAGTGGTCCTAAACCGGTACTTGGTCGAGCGTGGAACCTTTTTCGCAATTTCAACTGGTACCAAACCAAGTTTAAAAGCGATTTTCAAGTCACTGTGATACGATAAACGAAAGCTTTTTTCTATTAACATAAAAAAAAATGTAGCACAGTGAAAAATAATGACAACTGAAAAGTGTTGTGCTATATTGATTTAGTAGTGAAATAGGCTCTTTGACAACACTAGGGCAGGAACTGCAGATCGTCTAAAAAATGTAAGACGGCCTACGGTACGGAAAGATTTCTTGATTCGATTTAGAGTAGTCTTTCAGTATTGTAGAGACCGGAAATGAGCAAGCAAAGGATTTCTTACCTCTCTCAAAGGGGTGTCGGAAAATCCTTTGAGGCCGGGCAGGATTGTGATGTTTTTTTAAACCCTGGAGGGATATAATAAAAGTTCAGTACTAAAACATCCGAAAATACACTTAACGAG
>CAZXJV010000158.1:0-3315 GCA_964641135.1 uncultured Treponema sp.
TGTCGTAACCATTCGCCTTGGTCTTGTTCACCCAAACGCTGGTACTCAATGATAAAATCGAGCTTCTCTTTTGAGCTACGATCACACACCGGAACGTCGCCATCCTGTTCGATGCTCAGTGTACCATCTTTGAGCTGACTAAGCCAATTCCTGATGGTTATAGGCGCTATCCCGGCTTCCTATAATGAGCCCAGAAATTAGGACACAAAAGACGGTATAAATAAGGTGTTGATTCCGCTATACTTTAGGCGGTGACACTATGAAAAAGAGACAGAGTTTTGACAAGGCGTTTAAGGCGAAGGTCGCATTGGAAGCACTCCGGGAGGAATTGACTCTTCAGGAAATTGCCAAGAAATACGGCGTTCATCCAAACCAGATTAGCCTCTGGAAAAAGCAGGTGATAGAGAACCTGCCCGAGATCTTTGAAAGGCCAAACAAGAAAACCGAAGACGAACGGCAGGCCGAGAATCAGTATGACGAGGCACTGAAAACCCTCGGTGCCATGAAGATCGAGAACGAGTTCCTAAAAAAAAAGTACAAACAACTGTACGGGACCGATCCCTTCTGATTGAAAGGGTTCATACCAAGCTGCATATCGCCAGGCAATGTGATTTGCTCGGAATAAGCAGAAGCGTTGCCTATTACAAACGGGAACGCACGGTGCAGGAGCGCGATCTGGTCATTCTTGAGCACATACGATCCGTTCTTGCGCGGCTTCCATTTTATGGCTACCGGAAAGTTGCACGAGAAATATGTGCAAAACATATGCAGACAAGCGAAAAGCAGGTTCGGCGCATAATGAAACGAGCCGGTTTGCAGGCGATATTTCCCGGGCGGAACCTTTCGAAGGCACGCCAGGAACACAAGAAGTATCCGTACCTTCTTGCCGGCAAGATAATCCGCTATCCGAATCAGGTATGGGCAACGGATTTGACGTATATCAAGTTGCCATCGGGACATGTGTACCTTATGGCGATCATTGTTCTGTATTCGCGGAAAGTCCTTAACTGGATAATCACGAATACACTTGATACACCGATTTTTGCCAATTGCCTACGGGAAACAATTGAGCGGTATGGAAGTCCTGCGATTTTCAATACCGATCAAGGCTGCCAGTTTACCTCTGAATGCTGGACAAATGTTTTGCACGAATATGGCGTAGCAATCAGTATGGACGGTAAAAATCGGGCGTTGGATAATATCTATGTCGAGCGGCTCTGGAGGTCACTCAAGCACGAAGATATTTATATAAAGCAATATGAATCGGTTCGTGATTTGCGACAAGGCATTGATCGTTACTTCCGGTTCTATAATACGGAGAGGTTTCATCAGGGAATCGGGTACCTGACCCCGGATGAAATGTATCAGTCATTCCAGATCGTTGATCTGGCAGAACAGGCGGCATGATACACCTTAAACTGCTGAAAAATGTGTGTTGACAAAAGGGCGCAGTTTATCCCGGGCGACCGAGTAAACACTGCGGTTCTCGGGCGGTAGCACTTTTTTCAGAATACCATTTCTGAAACTCTTGCTGTACTTCATCTAATTGCCTCCTTAGTGGACGACAACTATATTGACACAGGGGGTCCAGTGTCTTTTTGACTATGGATGCCTTGAAACCCTCAGAATATCTCATGTAATTACGCCCTCCAAATGGCGTAATCTATCTTGACTGGATTTGGGGGGGACCTTTTTCAACTACCAAATTGCGAACTTTATTTTACACTATCGATAAAAAAAAACCTAACCTCCAGCTTAACTTGCAGCCCGGCGCAGCCGAGGTGTCAAGTTGAAGCAGGCGTTAGGATTTTCTACGAGAGCCAATATAATAAGAGATTCAACTTGACAAGCACCTTTCAGGCGCTTGCAAGTTAACCAGATATTATATGGTCGATTTCAGCAAAGAGTCAGCCCCTTGCGTATTTCATTAAAACATTCTTAACCATTCTGATAGTACATTAGTTTTTTTCTCTGAGAATTCTAATTTATACTCCCCAGAATAATAACTCTCATAACTACCTGCATCATCTACTAATTCAAAACTCATGATTAAAGTAAACCGTTTATCGTCAAATTCATCAATTTGGAATTTAAAATCTTGATAGCTTATTACCTCATAAGTTTCAGTGGTTTTTGTAAAGTAAAGAGTTCTCTCGTTATCCAGTACCTGTATTGTTTGATTATTTTCTAAAACTTCAATTCTTTTAATAATTACAGAATTAAATTTATTTTTTGATGTAACAGAAAATAAAATTTCATAAGGAGAGCCCCAATGATCAATTTGTTTTTTCTCATTCGACATATTTGTAAAAGAACTTCTTACATTAATAAATATTTCAGCGTTTTGATTATTAATTCTCGAATTATTTTCATTAATAAAAACAACATCATAACGCTTTATATCCACTTCGGTACAAGATAGAGCACTCAAACAGATTACTCCAATAAGGGAATATAATACTATCTTTGAGTTCATATTTATTTACCCTCTTTTTTTAGTACAGATGAACGTACTGATGCATCGATTTTATCCTTCAACGTAGATGTATCATCCATATTATTACCAAACAAGAAATACGGAACGACATCTAGCAATCCATGACCAATATCATCAAGTCCAAATCCATTCTGATCAATTGAAACCAAGTTTTTGGTACCACCATTTACTGGATCTTCTTCCAAGGAAAGTAGTTTCCCTTTTTTAAAGATAGCTTCTTGACCTGTTTGAGAGTTTATCGCTTTTTGATTATTCTCATTTCCTTCGCCCATCTGGTGAAATACAGTCGCTGAAGGTTTTAGAAATTCCCATATTTTACTACCAGCAGATCTATTTATTTTAGCAACTTCTACAATACTTTGAGGTAAGTCACTAGCTTTATTATCTAGGTCGTTTCGATGGTAATGTAATTCTTGGCTAATCTCTTTCATAACAACAGCAGCAGGTCCAAGTGTTATACCAACCACTATATCACTAGCGATACGTTTAGCCCAATTACCAGCCTTAACCCCATTCGCCGCCTGCGCATCACTCTCACCGCACAGTCCCCACGGATCCGTGAAATTAACCGGGTCATTGTTCACATACGCAAACCAGTTATTGCCGTCCCTGATCGGGTCCACCGTACTAAACCGTGCAACCTCCGGAGTGTAATCGCGGTACCCGTAATTGTACATCCCGGTAACCGTGTCATACGGTTTCCCCGTGTAACCAAAACTCTGCCCGTTGGCCAGGTCTCCGAGGTACGGTTTTCCGAAGGTGTCATATTCGTAGCGGTCTTCAAGTTCTCCGTACTCACCTGTAGCTGATCGTACACT
>CAZXJV010000159.1:0-3248 GCA_964641135.1 uncultured Treponema sp.
TCATAAAACTCCGATTCGGGAACAGCGCCGGCTGCCTTGATTTTTTCTGTATCGATGATATATTCTTCATCAAAATCAAGCACGATATCTACCGGATCATCGTCATCGAATAATTCTTCCGTCTCCGCATTTCCGCCTGATTCATTAAAACTGTCAATAAAAGAATCCAGATCCAGATCATCAAATTCGCCGGATGATACAGCACCCGGTTTTGCATCCGGGGGAGTAGACATGGAATTCAAATCATCAAGAAAAGAACTGAAATCTTCTTCCTGGCCGTCTGTTGATAAAACGGCTACTGCTGGCGTCCCGGCGGTAGATTGCCCGGGAGGCAGCGTGTCTTCCTTTACAGCGTGAGCGGATGCATAATCTGCAAAATCAGATTCATCAATGACAGAAGAAGCTTCAAGATCACCAGAATCGGAAATGACAGGTTCCACAGGGGTGCCTGCATCATCATCTTCAAAAAACACCTCCAGATCCGGTGAAGCATCTGAACCATCTTCAACAGTTTCTTCTGCTTCTTCTGCAAGGGTCTCATCAAGATTAAAATCAGCCAGATCCATGCTTTCCATCGAGAAATCAGCATCATTTTCGGAAAGGGAATACCCGGAAGGGGCAAGATCAATGTCCGGAGAATTATTTTCTATAGAAACGTCCTCGTCCCCGAAGGTTTCAGCGGATACTGACTCATTGTCTTTTTGCTCGAAGACAGGGATTTCCATAAAGTCTACAGCAACATCCTGATCAGGAAGATCGGGCATTTCGGGAACATCGACATCACCCGTTTCAATTTCTTCAAAATCGTCAAAGGCAATCTCTTCAAAATTGTCCTTTGTAACAGGCTCTTCTTCAAGGAGACTAGATTCATTGTCAGGCTGTATAGAATTGTAGACAGATTCATCGCCGGTAAAATCAAAATCGTCAGGGCTGTCCATCTGCAGTCCATCAGAAAAATCTTCCTGCATGGAAGCACGCGGTTCCAGGGGGCCTGATTCAAAATCAGGCAACACAAAATCCGGCAGCTGACCTGATTCTATATCGGAAACAAATACAGGCTTCACCAGGGCTGAACCAGGGGTCTCCAAAGAAACAGGGGGAAGGTCTGATGGTTCATCTAACCGATCAATTCCCCCGGCAGTAATACTGATATCCCGGGGTCCGGTTTTAATCCATACGCCATATTGATCAAGCACACTCGCGTCATCAATTTCAAGGGGAAAGGAAGAATCCTGTATGTCGTCGTTGTCAAAGTCTGATGTCATTGACTGCTCCCGATTAGTATTCAATCTGTCAGACCAAAGTGCATCAAACAGATTGATAAAACTCTGGTTATAGTATCGGCATTTTTTCCTGTAAATATAACTGTATATTACTGCTTTTTGGCTGTCAAATGATTTTAAGAGCCAAATTGTGATCCAGGTATTCTTTCTGCCGAGAAAAAACTCCTTCCTGAAGATGTTCCCGTCAAGAATCATCACGCTTCTGCCGTAATCTGTAGTATGAAACGTTTGTCTCTTATTATGCCCGTCGTTGCCGGAACCCTGATATACAGCCTTATAAGCATGGTTGCAGGACCCAAAGGGATTCTTCCTCAGCAGGAATTACTGGCGCAGTATGCAGTTATAACCGACAATACAGAAAAGCTGACAATGAAACATATGGAACTCGAACAGCTTTTAAATAACCTTACAGCTGATCACGATACCATTACTGTATATGCACATGAACTGGGACTAGTTTCCGAGGGAGAACGTCTGATACGGCTGGCCGGATTTAACGGTGGAATTACCAGAATAAATGATCCCGGAATAGTAATATCAGTCCGCAAACCGTCTTTTATACCGGAGTGGATATGCAAGTTAGCTGGCATTACGGCCGGTTTATTAAGTATTTGTCTTCTGTTTTGGGAAAAACACAAACAGGAACGAAAAAGCACCCTTCAACAATAGAAAGAAGCCGGCAGAATTGCGGGTAACCTGATCACAGGTTCTGTCACTCCCTGATCCACTGAACAGGTACAATCCGGCTTTCCATCGCAAGGATGTTTTTTCCGTCATTTCGTATCACTACAGTTTTTTTTGTTCCGCCCAGATTTTTTTGATCATCTGAAAGCAAAAACCGCCATTCCAGGGAAGGTGCAATTGCCGCAGCCTGACGTGCTACCGGATCAGGAAGATCCATAAACTGCCGGGCAGTTGGCGCCCCTTTTTGACGAACTACCAGTTCTTCACCTGATATCATCAATTCAAGGCTTACAGAAACACCGCTTGAAAGCACAGCAACACCCCGTCCGCCGCGCAAAATCATTATTCGCTCAACACCATCCTCACCACGCCATGCACCGGCAAGCGCATCAATATTTTTTACCGGTTGCCATTGAACTGCTCCGGATTGTATGGAAGAAGACAAGGGCTGACCTGCATCATCAGAGCCGGCTATGGCTGCGGGAGGATCGGGAAGGGTAACGGACTGATCAAACAGATCACGTACAAGTATTCGTGATTCAAGCAGAATTCTGTTCGAGTTTTCGTAAACCCGGGATATAAGGCGGGTTGTGTTCAAGGCACCGCCTTTAAGAACCAACTCCAGCTTGATGCCATCAGGCTGGTTAACAAGGCTGCCGTAAAAAATGTAATCTACGCCTTCGGGAACACCAAGATCACGGGGCAGACTTTCATTCCGTAAATCAACAACTCGATAGGTTTTCAGTTCCCGTATGAATGAATGTATAAGGTCGGCAACGGTACGGGTTACGGCATCGCCGACATCACGGGCAGATAATTGATAAATAGCTACCACCGGAACCGATTGCGCCTGAACATGATATAAGGCACACATAAAGAGGACAAGGGCTGTGGAAAAACGCAGTGTTTTTCTCATATACCTCAACTATACATCCTTCAGGGCTTGTCGTACAGCTAATTACCGCCGGGCGTCCCGGAATTCCCTCGCCATATCGCGTTTTACCTCGCGATCCTTGATATCCGCCCGCTTATCAAACAGTTTTTTACCCTTACAGATACCGATTAAAACCTTAATTCTGCCTTTTTTCAGGTAAAATTCCAGAGGAATAAGTGTAAAACCCTTGTCATCAACCTTGCGGGCCAGGCGTTTAAGTTCATCACGATGTACAAGCAGTTTTTTGGGGCGATCAGGGTCATGATTAAAGACTGATGAGTATACATACCCGGAAATATGAAAATTTTTCAGCCATAACTCGCCGTTCTGAATTTCAGCGAAAGCAT
>CAZXJV010000160.1:0-3214 GCA_964641135.1 uncultured Treponema sp.
TGCCCGATTCGAGGATCCCGTACCGGCAGGAAGCGATCTGCAGCGGATACTGAGAGCACAAGCACGGCAAGGATCAGCCGCATACACTGTCAGTCTCAGCGCAGTAAACGGTGACATCACTTTCGCGGAACAATGATGAAGCGTAAGGACGATGGTGAGATAACGGAGCTGGTTACACGGGCACAGCAAGGCGACACAGATGCGTTCGAACTGCTGTACCGTCGCTTCATCGGTCCGGTATATACCCTTGCTTTCAGAATGACTGCCTCCCGGGAACAGGCAGAAGATTTAACCCAGGAGATTTTTATTAAAGCATGGGAAAAGCTCCACCTGTTCAGGGGTGACAGTGCTTTTTTTTCATGGCTATATAAGCTGGCACTGAGAATCTGTCTGAGAGCAAGAAACTCAGCGCAGGCAGGGGAATATCGGGAAGAAATGGGACAAAGTACCAATAGCCGGACACAGGGTAGATCTGACCAATGGAGCGCGGAGGACAGTATTGATCTGCAAAAAGCGATTACACGTTTACCTCCGCGCACCCGGGCGGCTATAATTCTCTTTGATATCAACGGGTATTCCCATCAGGAAGTCGCAGTATTGTTGGGAATACGGGAAGGAACGTCAAAAGCCCTGATTCACAAGGGTCGCCGGCGTTTACGACAGGAGATCGAACGATGAAACACAACGAAGCAATGCCAGGTATTTCTTCACTGCGGGAGACTGTTCTGCCGGACAGGGACTTATGGCCGGAAATAGAATCCCGGCTGGACCAGTCCCGCCCCAGGAACCCTGCGGTACAAACGAAAGACCGGCATCTCCCTGTTTTTTATCGCCACCCATTGGTGGCCATTACAGCCATGGCAGCATCGCTCGTTATCGGCCTTGCTATCGGTCTTGCACTTATGACCACAAGAACAAACGATCTTCAATGGACGCAGCTGGTAAGCAATGAATACCATGCCGTTCGGCAACAAGTTCTGCTGAATCTTGACCAGGCTGATATCGACCCGGAGATTGCAGGCCGTATCAAGCAAAACCTGAATGATATAGACCGGTCGGTAAACCAGATAATAGAACTTCTTAAAAAAGATCCCTCAAACCGGGAGCTGACTCATCATCTGTACGAAATAAACCGGAGACGGTTTGAATTTCTTGAAGCTATCAATACAATATTGATGCAGCAAAAAGCTACGGATGTGGAACATTCAATATAAAAAAGCACAGATCCGCCTCTTTCTGGTACACTGCTAGCCTTGACAACCAGGGCAGAGTATACTTGCCTCCATGACCCATGAAATAACACTGAACCTGCCTGAAGGACAGGCCGCCGAACCCGACAGTCTGATCCGGCTTGCAGCTGCAGAACTGCGAGTTGCAGAACAACGGATTTCTGCTGTCAAGATTCTTAAACAATCAATCGATGCCCGCCGCGGGCGCATTAAAACAGTACTTCGCTGTCTTGTATTTGTTGATCAGCAGCCTCCTGAGAGGCAAACCTTTCAGCCCCCGTGGAAACCGGTTTCAGGAGACAAAGGCGTTATCATCGTCGGCGCTGGCCCGGCCGGTCTTTTTGCGGCCCTGGCGCTTATTGAACAGGGTATCAAGCCTGTCATCCTTGAGCGTGGAGGTACCACAGGAGAACGGAAACATGACATTGCCGAAATAAGCAGGTCACAAACGGTAAACCCTGAATCCAATTACTGCTTTGGCGAAGGCGGTGCAGGCACCTTTTCGGACGGAAAGCTGTACACACGTTCAAACAAACGCGGCAACAATCGCCGCATACTGGAAATACTGCACGGCCACGGAGCCGATGATGCTATCCTGACCGACACTCATCCTCATATCGGAAGCGACCGGCTTCCGGAAATCATAAACGCAGTCTGCAATACAATCAGAAGCTGCGGCGGAGAAATCCATTTCCACTGCCGCTGTACAGAACTGGTGATCAAGGACGGCATATGCCGGGGCGTACGGGCCGAGTATCGGCCGAAAGACACGGCAGGCAGCATAGTACAGCCGATCACCTTCGAAGGAGAATCGGTTATACTGGCAACCGGACACTCTGCGAACGACATATACGAGCTCCTTACTGAACTGCAAAAAGACGCCGG
Source organism: uncultured Treponema sp. (assembly GCA_964641135.1). Classification (GTDB taxonomy): domain Bacteria; phylum Spirochaetota; class Spirochaetia; order Treponematales; family Treponemataceae; genus Teretinema. The sequence goes on from CAZXJV010000160.1 coordinate 2,115, forward strand.
AGCCCCGCTGCTTGAAGCAAAGGGGTTTGCAGCGGGAATTCGAATCGAACATCCCCGTGAGCTTATAGACCGCATCCAGTATCACGGTACAGAACGAACCGGTACCTTGCCCGCTGCAAGCTACCGCTTGACGGCACAGGCCGCAGGACGAGGAGTGTATTCTTTCTGTATGTGTCCCGGAGGCCTGATAGTACCGTCGGCTACCAGCCCGACAGGAATCGTTACGAACGGCATGTCGCCTTCCAGCCGAAACGCACGCTGGTCCAACGCAGCCATCGTTGTCGAGCTTCGCCCCGAAGACATACCTGACGAATTTAAAATCGAACCCGCATCCCTTGCCGGTTTGCGCTGGAGAACCTGGCTGGAAACAGAGGCAGCGCAACACGGAGATGGTCAGCGCGCTCCTGCTCAACGCCTGACAGATTTTCTTGACGGACGCCTGTCACAAGACCTTCCTCCTTCTTCCTACAGCCCCGGGCTGGTTTCTTCCAGACTGGATGAATGGATGCCCGAATTCCTGACCGGCCGCTTGCGCGAAGGATTGATCCACTTTGGTTCACTAATGCGGGGCTTTATCTGCCCGGAAGCTGTTCTTGTCGGGGTAGAAACCCGCACGTCCACACCCGTACGCATACTGCGTGATGCAGAAACCCTGCAATCCCCCGCCCTTCCCGGTCTGTTTCCTTCAGGCGAGGGCTCAGGCTATGCCGGGGGCATTATGTCTTCTGCACTTGACGGGGAAAGATCTGCCCTCGCTGCTGCCCGGTACATCAGTTCGACCTGAAAACACCGGACACAACGCAGCTGCCGGACGGTAGTACCGGCATCTCGAAAAAAAGGTTTTCAAAAGACCTTTGATTGAGTATAGTTAAGTCGGAGCCAGTAATGAAAGTTATTCTTAATTTATGTGAAAAGATTGATGCCATGGCATCGGTTGTGTACAGACACTTTGCCAGCCAGGCCAGAGACCAGGCTCTTTCGGCTTTTTGGGAAGTAATGTCGATTGAAGAACTTGATCATGTTCGGGGCTGGCAGTTTTTACTTGAGGGCACCTCTAAAAACCATTGTTTTTAAGTTCATCTGATCTTTTGATCAGCTGT
>CAZXJV010000161.1:0-3119 GCA_964641135.1 uncultured Treponema sp.
CGGATATCCAGAAACCAGAGGCTTAGAATTTCCCGGAGTCTTTCCATATTAAGAAGGAAAAACTTTAAAAAAATTTTTTGAATTTCCGATACTATTCTTCATATCGAATTATGGAGGTGGTATGGAAGAATTCTTATTGTAATCAACGATTCACATAGAGTACCGTCAGAAATTGGTGCTTAGATGCCTTAGGTTTTTTATGGTAAGTATACCGCTTGGGGTGTACACGAGATAGATGGATAGTATAAAAATAATTAAAACAATAACTATCCAATTTAAATCTATAAAGTTTTCAAAGAAAAGACGGAGATCTGATGCGTGACAATAATAACATGCGGATATCGATTGATGAAGTGAATCTATAACCGATTGTGGGTTGTTACATGAGAATCATTATGGATGAAGAAATGAATATGAATTCGAGAATTTGAAAGAAAAGAGAAACACAACGTCTTTTTGGTCCAATATAGTAAGACTTGGAAAAAATAAAAAGGTGTTGAATTGTAATACTCAATCCATAGGGTACCCCTTTCCATTTTTATCAAAATCTACATAACAAATTCAGCGAATTGGAAGAAATTATAAATACATCATTAGCGATATTATATCATGCCGATGAAAACAAGTAAATCTAGCAGGAAAAATAGTCTATCAAAACTATTTTTTTTTATCCGAAGGAAGCGGAACGGTATCGATATATTATATGCTGAAATCAGAGATTAAATGACGAGATGGGGCAACTCTAAGATTTAGAAGATCCCGTAAAGTTTTTCAAAACATCGGACTAAGTACGTTATCCATTCATTTTCATCGGTTTAAGTAATGGAGGAATTTAAATGAGTGATAATATCGATCAACAACATAAAAAATATCGAAATAAAGCACCTAAATTAAATATCCAAGCACTAAACAGGTTAAACGAACTCGAAAACAAAGGAATTGATAAAAGAAACCGTGATAAACAACAGATCATCAACGAAACTGAAATCGGTACAACATCAAAAGAATCAATCGGATGGATGAAAATTGTTGATATAAACCGATGGGCTAGCGTACCTTCGATGAACGTAGACGAAAATAGAAAAGAAGAGATACGAATTCCCTGGAATCCAAAAATTTCGGGATATCAAAACAACTATGAATACTTTGCAGGCATTGATGTGCACAGTATGTCCGTAAAAGTAGCAATTTTAGGGCGATATAAGGATAAAAATAGGCAAAAATTATACGGTCCTATTGAAACATTTGAAAAAACCGAAGATGGATACCGTGCGCTCTTTGAAATGCTGGATTTTTTTAATGTTCGTAGGATTCTGATGGAAGTAACGGGAATTTATATGAATAATATCTATTGGAGACTTCGGCAGAGGTATGATCCAAACGACACCGACCGAGTTATATGTATGAATGCACGTGAATTGTCAGGACTCATGATAAGCGGAAAGAAAAATGATAAGATTGATGCATGTAGACTTTCTGTTGTCGCTTCAATTCCCGATATTCTTAAAAAAAGTTATATTGCAACGGAAAATGAATTCCTGTTGAGGCATTCGGTACGGCAACTTCAAAAAATGGAACAAGAGCAAACAAAAATACGGAATCGAATGAAGAAATTGCTTAACGTATTGGGCATTCCATATAAATTCGCGTTAAATACCGCAGCAGCTCGAAATGTCCTTGATTACTTATTTGATCACCCAAAATCAGGGATGGAAGAAATGCTCACCGAATTTTTAGAAGTGGCAACCCATAAACATGAAATTAAAATCGCCGAGGATCTATTCGCATATCGGGATTGTCTCATTCCTTTTGAATATAAACTCTCTTTAAAGGAATATCTGGTGAATTTTCGTGTAAATGAAGGAAGAAAAAAGCTGAAAATAAAATACATTTATTATCTTATTAGCACGGAAGGACGATTAAATCGTATGAAACAACACCTTGAATTAATTCCTGGGCTGGGAGAAATATCCTTACCTTCAGTCCTTGTGGAAACTCTTGATATTCAAAGGTTTCCCTCTGGAAAACATTATGTCTCATATTCAGGATTAGGTGCACAATTAGATGATTCAGGAGAAGGTCCGAGCAAAAAAAGTCCGAATAAGCACACAAACCGATTTTTATTTCGGGCATTTACCGATGCAGCGGCTGCGATTATAAATAGCATCAAACGTACAAAGGATGAGGAATCATATATTCAGCATCCAATTTACGCATATGCAAAAATACAAGCAGATAAAAACTTGAAGTGGAGAAAAACAGTCTATAAAGTTGCTTCTAAGCTTGCACGCATTTGTTACGGCGTACTCAAGAACAATCAAACTTATGACCCCCAACAAAGTTATGAGCGGAGAAAAGAAATAAATCAGCCGAAAAAAACACGCATTCGTCATAAAAAGCATTTAAAATATCATTTTATTCAGAAGCAATTGCAGATTTTTCTGAATACATTAGATACGATTAAAATTCGACACCCCGATATGTCTGATGAAGAATATAATGTCATTATGGAAAAAATTGCACCATTTATGACATATATCCATGGAAAAGCAGGAATTGAAAAGCGTACTATGATGTTGGAAAAAGCACTTGCGGTTCAGACGGAATCTGGTCGTCTACTCCATCTTATGCATGAAATGTCGGGAAAGATATCTATACCTCGTTCGGTTCGTGCCTCATTATCGGATGAACTAAAAACAGAGATTGAACGGCTAGATCGAAAATAGAAATTCAAAAAATTTTTTGTTTTCTCGTGTGTGTCCGTAGGACACCAGAGAAAAAAAAAGGTGCTTTGCATAGTTATATACCTCAAGACAAGGAACCACATTATCGTTCTTCCCATGATAAATAATAACCTTGGGAAACTGTTTATCTCTTGCATTTTCAGTATATTCCAAACAAGAATTAGAAATAAAGGCGCTAGTCAGTGCGGGAGCGAGTAATATTAATAGAGTAACTTTGGTTGGATGTTTCAACGGATATTGAGTTGCCATGAGCCCCCCAAAGCTCGATCCGATCATGATTATTTCTGATTTTTGATCGAGATACTTCTCCAGCGCAGAAAAGCGGACATTAAATGAGCCTCGAAATGTTGGGGTATGAATCTCGGGGAAGATGTT
>CAZXJV010000162.1:0-3070 GCA_964641135.1 uncultured Treponema sp.
TTCAACATCCGCATCCTGCAAGCGGAGGACTACCACCAGGTCGGTATGCTCACCCCGGTCCCAAAGCGAACGGTACTTTGACTCATAGGCGTATCTGAATTCGACCGGGTCACTGAACTCGATCAGGTCGAACCCGCGCTCGCGAAGTTCCAAGGCAAGCTTCTCCTCGGTCAGCAGACAATCCGGGTCCGCGACCAGGGTCAGCTTGCAGACGTTTGGCACAAAGTTGTTAAGGATAGTGTCTCTCCAACTACTCATTGAGCGTCTCCCCTGATGATCCGCAGCATCAGCAGCGGTCGGATTTCCGGCACGACCTGCCTTGCCGATTGCAGTTCATCCCTCCACTCGGATTCGTCCACATTGCAACGGGACAACCTGAACTGCCGAACCTCCGACAATCCAACCCGCTCGATTGCCTTGCGGCGCGAAGCAAAGGAGACGACTCCGCGCTCCTCCTCGCGAGCCACAGAGGCGAGGTGCGCCTGCTGCAGGGCTTCGAACAACTCCTGTCCGGCTTGCTCCGCGGCTTCCTGCAAGAGCTCATGGGCGGTGATGGATTCAGCCTGGCTAAGGGTGGCCTGCACCTGGGCTTCTGCAGTCTGAAGCGCATCCCAGATATGGCGAGCCGTGGGCAAAAACAGTTTGCCTTCCTCGCTCAAAAACACACTGATATAACCGCGCCTCAACATGGGGATGCGTAGAAGTTGTGTATTCTGGTTCAATTCAGTCTGGAGACGGATCTCAAAAAGTCCCCAAAGCCCGGAAATGCTGGCTGGAAGCCCCGCAACGGATACGCACGGCAATGGTTGGCCTGCAGATACCTGTGGTAAGTTCAGAGCAAGACCACGGACACGGCTGTTTTCAAGATTAAGCAGTGTCGCCGCAGGCAGAAGCTCCGCCTCCCGGGTGCTGAATACTGTTTTGCGCTGTTCCTGCCCGTCTGGCCAAATCAGATCCCACCAGGACCGTTTACGACTGGCTGTACCGCCATGTGCCTTGAGATAGGCCACCGTCATCCTCTCAATCCAGTGAGGTAGAGGATGGGCGCGCAAACGCTCTGCAGTTTGTATATCTGGTTCTTCAGAGAATGCATAGATGGCAGAAGAATCCCGAAGATGCAATATTTCCTCACGTATTCGGGAAACCGTATGATTGACAGTTGTTTCAATTTTCTCTGGATTGAGAATAGCTGAGGCGAATACACGTTCAAACAACTCACCAGCCTGAGCCGAATCCAAGACATCTCCGGTCTTGTCAATGCCAAATTGCTTGAAGATGATCGAGAGCTTCTTTTCTAGCACTTCAAGTACGCGAAACTCAACGGAGTCTTCAAAGACAAAGTTGAGTGCCCGTACCGTCTTTTGCTGGCCGATCCGGTCGACACGACCGATTCGCTGCTCCAGACGCATAGGGTTCCAAGGAAGGTCATAGTTGATAACGACGTGAGCGAATTGCAGGTTAAGGCCTTCACCGCCTGCGTCGGTTGAAATCAGCACACGATGCGTTTTACGAAAGTCATCCTGGGCCTGTTTTCGCTCTTCCATGTCCATGGATCCGTTCAGTGGGACGACAGAGATGCCCCGGGCTTCAAGAAAACCTTTGAGCATTTGCTGAGTTGGTACGAATTCGGTGAAGATCAACACTTTCATTTCCGGCTCGTTTTCTTCAGACTGAAGCTTGTATAGCCATTCGATCAACGCTTCAGCTTTGGCGTCGGATCCAGCCTGCTCGCAGCGTACCGCTGCCTCCAGCAGAACTTTAACCTGGCTACTTTCGTTCTGCAGAGCCGAGACGCGGGATTTGAGCAGTTCATCGAGCAGTTCCTGCCCGTCCATGTCATATAACTCATCGAAGCACTCTGAAGCTTCTGGACTATTTTCAAGCTCGGCCAGTCGCAGGCTGGCCTGCTGTTCACCTTCGTTGAGCGCGGCAAGTCGCCGTTCCAGCGTGGTGCGAATCGCCCGGGTGCTGGAAACTACCAGACGCTGCATCAGGATCATCAAGAAGCTGATATGGCGTTTTTTATCACGCAGGGACTGGTTGTAACCCTCGCGCACATAGTCGGTTACTGCTTCGTAAAGGAGTTGCTGCAGGTGATGCCGGCTCTCCCAAGCCACGGGGATCATCTGTGTGAGCCGAGGTTTGAAGAGCGGCTTGCCGTCGGCATCGATGGCTTTACGCTTCTCGGTACGGATAACATACGGAGCCACCCGGTCGCGTGAGACGCTTTCCATATCCGGAAAAGCGTCATCGTCCAGCAGTGTCATGAGACGATGGAAGGCATCGGTCTTTCCCTGGTGTGGGGTTGCCGAAAGGAGCAGCACATAGGGCGCGGCCTCCGCCAGTCCTTTACCGAGTTTATAGCGGGCTACCTGATCGGTATTGCCACCCAAACGGTGAGCTTCATCAATGATAATGAGATCCCAACCGGCGGTAAGCAGGTCTTCAAAGCGGCTACGGTTGTATTCAGCGATTCGTTCAGCAGTCCAACCTCTGCGCTTGTCTATGGGTTTAACCGAATCCAACGAGACGATAACCTGGGAAAACATCGACCAGGCTGAGTTTCTGCTGTCTGTCTTTGGAGCTAAACGCTGCAAGGTGCTGATATCGTCACCTAGCACCAGTTGGAACTGCTCATTGAAGTGGGTTTGCAGCTCTGTTACCCATTGGGTAGCGATTCCTTTGGGTGAAACGACCAGGGTTCTACGAACCAGCCCGCGGAGCTTGAGCTCACGCATGATAAGTCCGGCTTCGATGGTCTTGCCAAGGCCCACCTCGTCGGCCAGCAGGTAGCGCACGCGGTCACCGGAGATAGCCCTGGACAAGGCGTGGAGCTGGTGCGGTAGCGGAATGACATTAGACTCCATAGGAGCCAGTAGCACATGGCCCTCGGAGGCGCTGCTTGAACCTTCGAGCACCTCGGCCACCTTGGCTGCGGCAGCCACATAAGCAATGCGTCCAGCTTCGATCTCCGGCTGCAGGTCGGCACTCAGCGGCCGCAAGGCGGAGCGGGGTACGCGCACCACCGCGTCCTGGTTCGGCAACCAGACACGGCACACCGTCTGCCCCC
>CAZXJV010000163.1:0-2906 GCA_964641135.1 uncultured Treponema sp.
CGGCGTTCGTCTGCGGTTCCGTCCGATCGTGCTGGGCGACGGGGGCATCCACCTGCACGCGATCCAGGAGGTCAGCGAATTGACGGACACCGGCAGCGTGACGATCGAAGGGTACAACGTGCCCGGGTTGATTACGCGTCGGGCCGAGACGACGCTGGAGCTCAAGAGCGGCCAGTCGTTCGCCATCGCCGGACTGATTCAGAACAAAGACTCGGCGATCAACTCGCGGATTCCGGGGCTGGGCGATTTGCCGATCCTGGGGCCGCTGTTCCGCTCGGTACGCTATCAGAACAGTGAGACCGAGCTGGTGATCCTCGTGACCGCCTCGCTGATCGAGCCGATGAACATGGCGAACCGGCCGCCGGTGCCCGGCGTGACGCACGCGCCGCCCAACGACTGGGAACTGTACCTCGAAGGCCGCCTGGAAGCGGCCGAGCCGGCCAGACTCGACCCGGCCACGGCCGAGGCGATGCGCCAGATGGGTCTGGACAAGCTGGTCGGCCCCGGCGCCTGGGACGCTCACGACGGCAAGGCCGCGCCGGCGGCGCCGCCGAGCGAGGAGACCGAGCCGATCGCCAGCGGCGCCCGGATCAAGGTCCGGGCGTGGGACGTCCCCAGCGATTGGATTGCGGATGTGCCATAAGAACCGGGCAAGCTGTCCGGAGTGTCCTTTGCCGATGACGGGCCCCGCGAACGTCGGGGGTCTGCGGGGGGGGTTGATGACAGGAGACGCTCCTTGAAAAAGTCGTTCGAAATCGTGCTGGTGACGGCCGAGAAAGACACGGCCTCGGCCGTCCGCTCGGCGGTCGAGCCGTTGGCGGAGACGGCCACGATGAGCCTGTGCCGGGACATCTCCGAGTTGCGGACCCGCCTGTCGCACGCGGCGCCGGGCGGTGGCGCGCTGGTGGCCATTGTGGACATCGACCAGGAGCCTCGGCGGTTGCTGTTCGAGTTGAGCAAGCTGACCACGGCCTCGACGCAGATGCGCTGCGTGGTTGTCTCGAACGAATTCAACGAGGACTTGGTCCTTCTGGCGATGCAGGTGGGGGCCAGGCACTTCTTGAGAAAGAGTTCCATCCCCGGTGAGTTGGCGGCGGTGCTGAACAGCCTGCTGGCACGAGAGACGGAGGCGTCCGGTCGTCTGGGGCGGATCATCTCGGTGTTCTCGTGCGGGGGCGGTTGCGGCGCGACCACCGTGGCGGTGAATCTGGCCCATGAGTTGCACGTCGGGACATCGAAATCGACGTTGGTGATCGACCTGGACGAACACTACGGTTCGGTCGCCCAGCATCTGGGGGTTTCGGGCAAGTATGGGATCGGCCACATCCTGGCCCGTAACGGGACGATCGACCGGCACCTGATCGAGACGAGCGTGGTGCAGGCGGCCAACGGGGTGGACGTGCTGCTCAGCCCGGCGGCGGCGACCGCCGATGTAGGGCACCCGCTGGCATACGGGAACCTGTCGCGCGTGCTGGACGCCTGTCGGGAGTCGCACGATATCGTGGTCGTGGACGCCCCGCGGGTGCCAAGGCAGGCGATGGCCGATCTGGCCTCGGTCAGCCAGGTGGCGGTGGTGGTGTTTCAGTTGATGGTTCGCGACGTGGCGTTCGCCAAGTGGATCACGGCCTTTTTGGGCGAGCACAAGATGGACCGGGATCGCATCGTGCCGCTGGCCAACCGGGTCAAGAAGCGCGGCCCGATGCTGCGGCTGGAGGACAGCCGTCGCGCCATTGGGACGCAATCGCTGTACTGCATCCGGAATCAGTGGCGCAAGGCCGTCAAGAGCATGAATCACGGCCAGCCGTTGGGCGTCAGCGCCCGGTTTTCGGGCCTGCGACGGGATTATCGACGGGTCGCGGCGCAATTGAAACGCTGGACCTGTAACGGGGACTGATCGTGGAGGAGCACGGCGGTGTTTGACGGAAAGAACGAGCCGGCCCAGACAGACAGTGGGTCGCAGACGCTGCAACTGAAGGCCAAGATCCATCGCAAGCTGCTGCAAGTGATGAACCTGACCGAGGCCCGACGGTTCTCGGTGCATGAATTGCACGCACAATGCGCCGAGCGGGTGGATGCCCTGCTGCGCGAGGAGAAGATCCCTCTTTCAGGTCCGGAGAAGCAGCAGTTGATCCGGGAGGTGATGGACGAGGTCTTCGGCTACGGCCCGCTGAACGACTTTCTGCGTGACCCGACGGTCAGCGACATTCTGGTCAACGGTCCGCACAAGGTGTATGTCGAGCGCCGCGGCCGGCTGGAGGCGACGGATGCGACGTTTCTCGATGACCAGCATTTGATGCGCGTGATCCGGCGGATTGCCGACCACGTGGGCCGTCGGATCGATGAGAGCACGCCGATGCTCGACGCCCGCCTGCCCGACGGTTCGCGCGTCAACGCGATCGTGCCGCCGCTGGCTCTCGACGGGCCGGCGGTCAGCATTCGTCGCTTCGGCACCAACCCGCTCGATATGACTCGCCTGATCGCGATGGATGCCCTGCGACCGGAGATGGCGAGTTTCGTCGAGGCGTGCGTGCAGTGCAAGCTGAACATCCTGATCTCCGGCGGAACCGGCACGGGCAAGACGACCTTTCTCAACGCACTGTCACGGTGGGTCCCCTCGGGCGAACGTCTGTTGACGATCGAGGATGCGGCCGAACTCCAGCTCCAGCGCGAGCACGTGGTGCGCCTCGAGACGCGTCCGCCCAATATCGAGGGCAAGGGCGAGATCACCCAGCGCGACCTGTTGAAGAACAGCCTGCGTATGCGTCCGGACCGGATTATCATCGGCGAGGTGCGCGGCAGCGAGACGCTGGACATGCTCCAGGCGATGAACACCGGGCACGAAGGCTCGATGACGACGGTGCACGCGAACAATCCTCGCGATGCGCTGCGGCGTCTGGAGAACATGG
>CAZXJV010000164.1:0-2851 GCA_964641135.1 uncultured Treponema sp.
TTCACTGTGTAAACGGACTGCAGTTCCTTCGCTGATATTTTCAAAGATCTTGTGTATATTAGTTACGTAATACCACTCATACACTTTCAATTTTCAGAACGTTTGTTGTCACTCAACAGTTATAAACGCTCCATAGACCCAACCGGTGATTTTTTTTTCATTTTCAACCTTATACCAAAAGGCTTCTTGACTTCCGATCTTCTGTTTTTCTCTAGAACGATCGATTATTCTTACTTCCGCCCCTAAATTAAGCATGCCTAAAATATTACCCTCTAGAGAAGGTTCAGCACGAACTCGTATACGATTATCATTAATTACACCATTATAAATAATAGAAAAAACAAGCAATCCATCATCATTCCCATTATACCAATTCATGACTACTGCTACTTTATTACTTCTATGGTTTACTGCTACACAATTTACTTTATTCGTATACGATTCATACCGATGACGTTCAGTATCCAGAGTTCGTGTTTCTGGAATACTCTCTCTCCATACATCATAATCAATAACTGTAACCCCTTCTTTATTTAGAAAAAGTAAATTCGCCTCATCATTTTCTGCCCCTGCATCTGAACGCAAATAAATAGAATATCCAAAATCCAAAGGAATTATTCTTTCATTCTCAACCCCATAACCACGTGAAGTATCAGGAACTTCAGTTCCTAATCTGCCAACATCTGCAACCTCTTTTAGTGATACCTCATTTTCTACCGTTGACTGTATCTTCCATGAGTCGTTTTCTTTTACTAAGTAAAAAAACCTTCTCCCTGTTGGATGGAACACACGTTCTCTACAAATATAAAAATCTTTAGTATTAGTTCGTACAATTTGATACAAAGAAGTTTTTTCTCCACCACCTGGCAATGTATTTGTATGCCCGATAAATTTCGAAAAACCAAATTTAGAAAAACCAAAGATGGCCCCTTCATAAAAAGCACATAACAAGTCATCACTATCTGTAAACCAAAGTATTTGACCAGAAACGCTTGCCTCAAAAGGTCTCTCGTCAGAGCGTTGTTCAACAAAATCTAGTTGCAATTCAAAAGCACTTGTAAAATTTGCGACAGAAAATAATGATGTTAGTAACAATATTCGTATTATCATTTTCAATTCCTTATTTGTGTTGGGCTATTCCGATAAAAGAAATTATTGAAGTGTAATTGGGTTGGGAACAGAGAAGAATACCTATATACGTTAGCCCACAATTGATACGAATTAAAATCCCTGCTCGAATAACCAGTCATATATTTTGCATAATCCGTAAAAACGAATGACGAAGAATAAGAATTATGGTTAAATATTTTACCAAAATCACTTCCAGATCCATTGACGGTTATATGCCCATGAGGGGCGGTAGAAGCACTACCAGTATTCCCCTGTATACCTATCAGTGTTCCAGCAATAACGCCATCAAGTTGATAACTTCCCGCAGAAAAAGACAAAGTTGTGTTTGCTTGACTAAATATTGAGAAATAATTCAGTATTGAGCTAACACTTGCATGTCCAACTTGATATGTATTTTCACCAACCAAGTTTGTAGTTAATCCAGCTGCTGAATTATATGATAGATAAAAAGAACCATTCTCAGAAGCAACAATTCCACCGGAACCAACCCCATCCCATCCATTATGCATATTTCTTGCAAAACTATTTTCCGGGTAGTTACTTGTTCCATTTCTGTTATCGATCGCGACCATATCTGAATCTACCAACCTGAATCCATGCAATCCAGTAATAAAAACCTTACCATCTCCAAACGCAGTCAAAGGAAAATAAGGATTATTAGTTGTACCACTTCCAATCAATCCTCTTGTTTCCATCGAATAGGTGTTTTCAATTAATAACCCGCTATTTTGAGCTCTCAGTAATGCTGAATTAAGGTTTTCAATACCACCTTGTATTGACAGATCATTCATCAACTGTTTTGCAAATACACTGGCATCGGCGAACGCTCTGGTACCCTCAAGGAACGCATCAACGGTTTTCAACCTCTCGGGATCGTTTTCAACGTAGCGGGTAAACAATGAGTCCATAAAAGAATTCTGTTTCTGACCTGATATCCCGACCGAGGCATTTTCAAAAGATGGATCTTGTTTTTGAACAGGATTAATCAATAACTGAGCCAGAAGAGGACTACTACTAATGTGTTTCATAGTCGCTATGAATTTTTGCATATTCTCGGCAGTTAAAGTACCAACACCTTCGATATTAAAATCTAAACTATCATCCCATGCCCACCCCATACTGCCGTCTTCTTTTCGCGTAAGCGACCAGTTATCCTGATCCCCTGTATTTTCTATCCAGTTAGCTACATCAGTTACACCTCTAACCATTTCACCTGTAAATTTATTATCACCATTCAATTTAAACCGTGATATAAGAGTTGTATATGTAGCGAGTCCTTGTGCATGTGCCACACCCTCCACTCGGTTACCAGCCCAATGACTGCCCTCATGACTCATTGCCGTTGCAAGTTTGGCTGCCTGTTCTCGTCCATTACCTTTTAATGATTCTGATAAATTAATTGTTCCTGGGGTGTTATGATTATAGAAGCCATACCCGTCCATTGCTCCATATACTACTTCAAGTTCTTTATCCCATATCGCTCGAGCCAAGACACCATTATCAGTAATTCCATTCTCACCTACCGAAGTCCAGCCAAGCATATTTACGGCATTCAGCGTAGAAATCGCAGTGTTATCACCTGCCCAATTAGCACGTTTGGCAGAAAGAATCCGTTCAGACTCTGTGAATCCACGCCCCACTGAGGCCAGTGTGCCCAAGCTGATATCCATTCCGCCCATGCCAAGGCGGCTGGAGAATCCGTTCTTTCCTACGCTCATTT
>CAZXJV010000165.1:0-2841 GCA_964641135.1 uncultured Treponema sp.
CGAAGTTTATGCAGGTACCATGAATTGTCTGCTGCAAATCCCACCCTGAGGTAGCTTGCGCTCAATTTGCGGTTGCTGAAAAGCAGTTCATGGCCTTTGCGGCCGTTGATCACGTCGGTAGAGAAGAATTCCTTCCAGTCGTCGCTGGTCCGCTCCGGCCGGTAGAAGCGCTTTACATAGAAAACCAGCGCTTTGATATGCGCCGGTATCGACCTGACGAAATCATTGTACTCATCGGTATACTGGGATGAAGGATTCAGCAGTTTGATTACCGAACCAAGCGTGCGGTCAGGTGAAAGAAGGGGTCGTGAAATCGCACTGTGTTCTTCAGGATTCTTCCACCTTCCCGAAAAGTCCCGGCGAATGATTTCATCGGCCGCTTTCATATCCTGATCAAAATTATCCACAAAGAATGACCCGTAAATGATGGCGTTGAGCAGGGATTTGGAAATCTCCGATTTGCCGCCTCCCGAAACAGTGCTGGGCTTGTGGCAGAATGTGCCGCGGGCATGGGTGCTCACCAGCCGCCACGAGGGCGCTGAAGGATGCTTTTCCATATGCAGCTTGTGACCTGACGGATAAATGTAGTAATGCCCTGGCCTCAGCGGGATGGTTTGACTGGTGCCGTTGTAATTCCACCGGACCGTGCCTTTGTAAAGGTCTATCTCCGTATCCTCGGGAATGTATATGATGTTCCCGAATTTCTTGTCTACACCATAACCCTCAGGTTTCAGGTGCATCAGCGGGCCGAACTTCTCAATCACTTCAGAAAAGTAGAATGACTTTTTCAACCGGTTCTTCATAAATAACGCTCCGTTGAAGTTCGAGCCAATATTTTTTCTCCTGAAGGCGATGGCCCCTCCCGAATGCTCTTCTTCAACCAGGCCAAACAGGTTGGCACTGTAGCTGATCTGAGTCTTTATCTCTTTCTTGGAATATCCGAAATAATTATCCGCGATCAGGGTGATTACCACCCCGCGTTCGTCGCGGCAGTTAATCTTAAAAGCCTGTCCGCCGTTGTAAAGTTCACTTTCATCTTTCCAGCAAACACCGTCGCGGCGCTGGCGTTCGGTAGCCTGATCATAGTGGGGCAGGCCCAGCGCTTTTTTTGTCATCGCAGCTAATTGAGGTGCCAGCACAACGCAGCCGGTGTGACCGGTCCAGCTTTCAGGATCCAGTGCCGCATCGCAGGCGGGATTCGACGGATTGCCGGCATTTCCGAATATGGATTCCACAAAGTCGATGTTGGCAACCAGGCTGCCGGGTGCAAAAAAACGGACTTCCATGGTTTTGCGTTTCAGCACCCCTTTCACTTCGGGGCAAACCACCGGACGAAGGAGCAGGGAGACAAACACTTCAGCCTGCTTATCCTGGCCGGATGTAAATGGAAGCCGGTTAAGTTCAGCCGGAGGATTAAAGGCAGATTTCAGGAATTTTGCCCAGGCGGCTTTCGGAACTTCAATCTTGTCGGGCGGAACCGGAAGCCCCCCTTCCACTATATGAAAAGAGCCCTGGGTGGTCCGGCGGTCATTCCGTGGATTATGCAACACCCCCTGACGGATGCGGTATGAATCAAGCAACTCGCTGCTATAATGGTTTTCGTGGGGAGGAAGACTCAGCATCCGCGCAACACCGGGTTTGTCACTTACCAGGGTGTTGGCTGGCAGCCTGGGGACTTCAGGCAGCCTCAGATCTTCGAGGTAGCTGTTGATAAATGCCTGAATACGCCTGTCGACCGGCGAATAAACATCGGTAATTAAACGGGTTCGGCTGCGGTAGATATTAACAAGGTTGGAAGTAAGATCGAGAAAATCAGGATCAGACAGGGGCTTTTCAATGCCTGCAGTTTGCTGGTCGTCGAATACAGGCTGGCCCATGGTAGCCAGTTTCAGGTTGATGTACCTGATCAGGTCACGGGCTGACAATGAACGGTCGGAATCGGCAATAGCAGTGTTGGGATTATTGTTTTTCATAGTGATCAATGCATGTATCAGATTTCTTTTGCAAAAATACTCATAATTCAAGCGGCTGATTCACAAATATTTATGCAATCGATTGCGGATCTGATCATTTTTGTGAATGGATTAGGGCTCAAACAAATACCTGCAATGATTTTCTCAGATACTCATTGAGAGAGCAACAGCAGCCGGTCTAAAACCGAACCGGCTGGGCTGATGGAATGCCGTAAAAGGGAAACCGGATGTACCGGTCAGAAAGTTGATGCCTGAAGCCGGGGAGATACAGGCGAAGGCACAATATTTCTTACCGGCCTGGTGCTTTTGAGATTTAAATACATCGCCCTGACATCTCCATCTTTCATCTCCCTGAAATTCTGCCATGGCATGGGAGGAAGCAGCTTTCTGCCTCCATCAATCCCTTTATACCAACCCTGTTTCAGGGCTTTGCTGAACTGTTCTTCCGTCCAGGTTCCGATGCCCGTTTCGTCAAATGTTATGTTGGCGGCAAATGACACGCCCCAGGGGCCCACAGCCATGGTAAGGCCCTCATTCATAAGCGCCCGGCCATTCGTGACGGCATTTTCATCAACCTCAGGGATCGGGCGGCCGGAGGGGTATCCCTAAAGCAGCAGGGAATCGATAAGCTCCGGGTCGTTCGGACCCGTTTTTTTGGGAGAATGGCAATCATGGCATCCGCTGATGGTGACGAGGTATTTTCCGTGGGCGAGCATGGCCTCCTTGCTGGTGTCGGCTGTTACTGATTGACTTGTTCAATGCGCACTTCTTTTTGAGTGCAGAAAGTAAGTAAACTCAGGGACGCTGCCAAAGAGATTATTACGGAAATAGTTTTCATAACGACAGATCTGGAGTTTATATCATAATA
>CAZXJV010000166.1:0-2835 GCA_964641135.1 uncultured Treponema sp.
ATTGCTGTCCGGGCTTCTTGCAGCCCTGTTTCTTTTGGGAGCCTGCGGCTCGTCTGTATTACCCTTCGATTACTCTGTTTCTGTACCTGATGGGGAAACGTTTTCCCGGAGCCTGCCTTCCCGTGTTGATGACGGAGCTATACTGCATGCGTATAATTGGCGATTCCAGGATATTCAGAATGCCCTTCCGCAGATCGCAGCAGCAGGGTATAAGGCTGTTCAGACATCGCCAATTCAGGGAACAAAGGCTACCGGTCAATGGTGGCTTCTGTATCAGCCTACCAATTTTTCTATCGGCAATGCACAGCTGGGCACCAAATCACAGTTTGAGTCTTTGTGCGCAGCAGCCAATACTTATGGCATCAAAATCATTGTTGATGCCGTAATCAATCATGTCGCTGATAATGGACAGGATGGACAATGGGCAAATGAGGTTGAATCCTTTCTGAAGCGATCAGACTGGTATCATAATCAGGGGACGATTTCCAATTATACCGATCGCCGTATTCTTACTCAGGGTAATCTGGGAAACCTTCCTGATTTAGCTACCCAGCGTTCCGATGTTCAGCAAGTGATACTCGGGTTTTTAAATACTGCTGTTGCGTCCGGCGCAGGCGGGTTCCGTTTTGATGCCGCAAAACATATAGAAACAAATCGCGGTCTTGATGCAGGACAAAGCTGGGCCGGAAATTTCTGGGATGTAGTTCTCGGCGGCCTGAGTAACCGCGACAATCTGTATCTGTACGGCGAGGTAATTCAGGATACCGGTGACAACCTTGCTGCCTACCTCCATTATTATGATGTTACTGCACACGGTTACATCTGGACTCTGTCAAACGCCTTTGACAGCGGTAACTGGAATAATATACAAAATGTAAACGGTGTTCCCGCCGACAAGGCTCTTGTGTACATGGAAAACCATGATACCTATGAACATAATGAAACCCGTTCTTTCTCATTCTGGAAACGCAAGGCGATGTGGGCTGTTATAACCGCACGGGCCGGAATGACACCCCTGTTTCTGGATCGTCCCGGCGTAGTGGAATGGAATGAGGGTGATATAGTCGCGATCAATAAATTCCGCAATGCCATGGTTGGTCAGGGAGAAACCCTTCGTGTGCCGACCAGCCGGGTGCTGGTGATTGAACGCGGCTCCAAGGGTGCGGTAGTCATAAACAATGGTCCGGCGACCAGCTTGAATACAGTGACCAATGTAACAGCTGGAAACTATGCAAACCGCGGACTTTCATCGACAACCCTGACATCATCTTCCGGACGACTGACGGGAAATCTGCCTGCGTATTCAGTTATTGTCGTGTATTCAGATTCCAATCCGGTTCCGCCTGCAACCCCCTCGGGCTTAAATGCTGTTGCCGCCGGATCATCGCAGATTAACCTGTCCTGGAATGCAGTTGCAGGCGCGACAAGTTACATCGTTTACCGGGCAAGTTCAAGCGGTGGAACTTTCAGCAGCATCGGCAACAGTTCTACAAACAGTTTCTCCAACAGCGGTCTAAGTGCCAGTACTACGTACTGGTACAAGGTTGCGGCTACAAACAGCGCAGGAAGTTCTGCCCAGACTGCTGCTGTCAGTGCGACCACTACGGCTGCCGGCAGCGGATTGCGGATTCATGTTAAAAAGAATGCTGTTGCCAATTGGAGCCCCTTCAATATCTATTACTGGGCTTCAAACGGTTCGCCGTCTGCAAACAGCTGGCCGGGCCAGGCAATGGCTGCCGAGGGAAATGACTGGTTTGTGTTCACTATTCCCGGAGCAACAAGCAGCAATATTATTTTTAACAACGGCAGTACACAAACAGTTGATCTTTCCCGTTCGGGTGAAGGATGGTTTGTTCCAACCGGAACATCAGGAGGAAAAATTACCGGCACCTGGTATAGTACTAATCCCGAATCATCAAGTCCGCCTGCCGCGCCCACAAACCTTGCAGCAACGGCTGCCAGTGCCAGCCAGATAAATCTGACCTGGACTGCCTCAAGCGGTGCTGCCAGTTACACTATCCTTCGTTCTGCAACCAGTACCGGTACCTACAGTCAGGTTGGAACCACCACAGGTACCAGCTGGAGCAATACCGGCCTTGCCGCGGCTACCACCTACTATTATCGTGTTACCGCAACCAACAGCTCGGGAACCTCCGGAGTATCCAATACTGCAAATGCAACAACGCAGAGCTCGGGAACTGTTACCACAACCATCCGGGTGCATTATGATGTTGGTGCTGGCAACAGTATCACCATCCGTGGATCGCGAACTCCGTTGAGCTGGACTGCCGGTGTCGCTGCAACCTGGACAACCGGAAATGTATGGGTGTATACCACGACTGCGATTCCTTCGGGAACAGCCTTCGAGTTCAAGGCCCTGATCAACGACAACCGCTGGTCGGATGGAGCTAACTTTACCGGTACCGGCGGATCAACAATCAATGTGTACCCGACCTATAACGGCAACTTTTATGACACCATGGATACCATCAGTACAAACTGGGCGATTTCCGGCGGAACAAGCACGTATAAGTGGCATCAGGGTTCCGGCTTTGCCCAGGCACGATCAACCAGCACGGTCAGTTATCTGACACAGAAGTACGCCATGGATAAACGCGGTACAACTGTGACCCTTGCCTACAAGTACAAGACAGCAGGACTTGGTACCGGCGAGCATCTGCGGGTACAGGTTCTTAAGGGTACAACCTGGACGACGGTGGCAACCCACACCGGTACCCGTGACTGGACGAATGCATCTGTTGATATTACATCATATCAAAGCAGTGCCATGAAGCTCCGCTTCCTGAGTTATATGAACGGAACATCCAAGTGGGT
>CAZXJV010000167.1:0-2833 GCA_964641135.1 uncultured Treponema sp.
TCGCCGGTATTCCAGCAATCCTCTGCGCTCAGCCCCCGCCCGTTACCCCCTCAGTCCCGAAGATCCGCTGGTCTATTCTCCGGGACGCTCCCTCGCACATAATTCCGAATCTATCGAGGCACGGATTGACCGCTATACACCGGTAACAGAAATTTCGCTCGGAAAGAATGCTATCGCAGGAACGATAACTGTTCTCAGAAACGGAATCCCGGAATCTGCCTTCAGCTTCGATCCTGCAAGCGGACTGCTCTATCTTGCGGTACCGGCCGGAAACACTGACGACATAATCATCCGGTGGATGGATAGCGACCCCGGTGCCCGTTCGGCTGTTCTGAGGGCTGCAGCAGCTACCCGCTTCCGTTTCGGCAACGGGTTTTCAGCAGCGGCGGCAGCCTCCGTCATCTGGACAGCAGATCAGGAAGGCTTCAGCGACCGTACAAGCAGCATACCCGGAAGCCTTCTGGCAAGCACAGAAATACGCCGGGATACAGACAAGATCAAGGCCGGTGTAAAAGCAGGTTTTGAATACGCTACAACAGATACCTCCGGTCTATACCGGATAGACGGCATGGATTCCGCCCCGGCAGTACTGTATCCGGCAGCCAACTGGTATACCCCTCTTAAAGCGAACCTGGTGCCCCTTCTTGATACCCGGCTTGGCGGTTCCGAACCAGTCCTTGCTGCAGCAGGCCGCAGGCCTGTATCCGGAGAAACAGAAACCAGTCTGCCCTCGCTGGAAGCAAGCGGTTCCAGCGGAAGGATTCTGGTGTTGGACAGCGAACTGACCGCAGAGGACGACTGGATCGCCGGCGATATCCGTACCGCCCAGGCCGGTTTTTCCGGCCGTTCCCTTTCTTCGATCGCCCTTACGCTTCGCACTATGGGTACTTCGGACAACTACCGCTTATATGTACAGATTTCCGCTGAACGGTCAGCCTGGTTTGACAATCCCGATGCAATTATCACCCGCCAGATCACTCCGCCTGCTGCTACAGGCGCCTGGGTACAGAGGCATATCACCCTCACTGACGAAGAACGCGGCCGCCTGGATGGGCCGGTTGATATCCGTCTGGTAATCGTCGGACCTGAAAGCGGTGTACCGGTCCGCCCGGTGCTGCATTCCGGCCGGATTCAGTTTCAGAGCATTCAGTACAGCCTGCATGCAGAACCTTCCGACCCTTTTTACACAGCAGAAATCCGGACAGGAGCTGCAGCTTCCATCCTGCAGTCTGCCTGGAGCGATCCGGTAAAACGGTTTAACCGGGACGGTCAGAACAGCATACTGACCATGGAAAGTCCGGCAGTAACTCCGTCCGGTATTCCGCATGGCTATACTGCAAGCCGTCTGACGGGCCCGGTTCCTCTCACCGGGTACAGTGAAGCAGTTTGGTTTGTGTATCGTGAAAACCTTCCCGATGATGCTGTTATCCGCCTTCAGTTCCTTACCGCTGATGGTACACAAACCAACGCCCTTTCGGTTGAATTCAATGCCTCTGTCCTGACAGTCGGCACCTGGCACCGTATCAGTGCGGGTACACAAAACGGAACAGCATCCCTTGACAGGGCATCGGTTCCGGACAGTCTTATCCGGGTGCACCGGAACAGGACTGTCATGCCGGCTCTTTCCGGGGAAGGCTTGGCCATATATGAAGTTGTGTTTCCGGATTCCTTGACTGATCCTTTTTCGTTCCGCTGGCATGTTGACGAGGTCCACCTTTACAAGGCCGAAAACCGCACACGCATCCTAGCGGGTGCAGATCTGGATCTTTCACATCCGGGCAGCCTTGTATCCTCAGGTCCCGGAGCCCTTTTCGCCGATCCGTATCTGCGGGCCAGGGCCGAAGGCGCCCATGACCCTTCAACAGGATCTGCAGCTGCTGTACTTACCGGAGAAAGCGGCCTTGTCCTTGCAGGAATCAGCCTCGGGGTACAGGGGGCGGCACAGGGCGGAACACAGGCTGCGTTATCCACCGGTGAAACAGGCGAACCGGATACAGCTGCCGGCACAGCACAGCGGGACAGTACCGGATCTGTCAGACTTACCACATTTGCTCACAGCATTCTCTGGCCGGCCGGACCGGTTACCCTTAAGGAACAGCATCAGGCAGGACCGGATGTTCAGCTCTGGAAACGGGAAAACTCCCTTCAGATAACAAAACCCTTTGCGTTGAGCCTTCAGTTGCTGCAGCATAATCAACGCAGCCTGTACCGCGGAGACTGGACCGGACGTGTAAGTCTTCCTGCCCTTACGTTCAGTCAGGTCAGGTTAGAGAACAGCACAAGCGTACTGCTATCCCAGGAGGTTAGGCGTTCTGCCCTGACGGCCGCACCGGACCAGGACAGCCTGCCGTACGGCGATATCTGGATTGAAAGCACCGGATGGTTTACCTCACCCGGCGAGGCCGATGCCATACGTCGCTCTGCCCGGCTCGCCGGCAAGCATAGTCTTGTAACACAGGCGCTCGCTGTTAATCTGGACTGGCAGGGTGAGGGATCCTACCGTTCGCTGGTTGATGTGCGAAACGCTACTGTACTGCGTACCCGCATCGAGACACCCTTCCGTGTATCCCGGTTGTCTATCACCCCCTGGTGGGAACGGAGCATCAGCCGAACCGACACCGTTGTCGCAGGCGGAAACTGGTCGCATGAATTCTCGTCCATGTCAGAATCGCTTTCCACCCAGACCTGGTTTTACCGTACCTTACCGTTCGCAGATCTTGCAGATCCCGGTATACCTGAAATACTTGCCGAAAGAGGTGCCGGCTCTGCAGGCTTTGTAAACCGGTATGGTATTCGCCTTGCCAGACCGTCCACAGGCTCACCGGCAGACCTG
>CAZXJV010000168.1:0-2788 GCA_964641135.1 uncultured Treponema sp.
ATAAGGGCAGGAAGGCTGATTTTGACCTGATCGGACATGATGTAGTCGCTGAAGGCCGCCGGTGCGAGCGAGCTTACCACCAGTGGCTGGATGGGACAGAGTTCCTGATACAGGTAATACGGTCTTTGACCGGAATCTTTCGGGAAGTCTGTTTTTGCAAGACCAATAGTACGCCCGTCCGAGGTTGTCAAAAAAAGATCGAGCATCATTTCTGTAGGCACCTTTTCCAGAACCCGGTATACAGAAAGGTATACAGAGTGTTTGGGTATACTATTTTTGTGGGGTATGCATCTTTCCTGTGCAAACTTCCAGTCAAAATCCTTGCCGAATCCGCCTTTGATCTCTATGAACATAAGCCGTTCCTGCGAACCTCGTTTGGAACTGGTTGCCATATAGGCGCCGAAGTCATCAGGTTCCAGCATTGAGGCTATCAGTGCCTCGGTCGGGAACACAGTCAGATAATAATGTATACCTGTCATAGTCGACCCCCTTTACAGGATTGAAAAAATCCAGTCGAGCAGGTTGTACTCGCTGAATACCGAAACGGTAATCAATGATATCACCGCCATAATTTTTATAAGGATATCAAGAGAGGGACCTACGGTATCTTTCAATGGATCGCCGACTGTATCGCCCACAACCGACGCAGAATGTGCGTCCGATCCTTTTCCACCGTGATGGCCCTGTTCGATATATTTTTTTGCATTGTCCCAGCTGCCTCCGGCATTGGCTGTATACAGGGCAAGCATAATGGCGGTCAGTGTCGTACCGATCAGCATGCCGCCGACAAAATTGGCGCCCAGCAGGAATCCTGAAACGAGAGGTGTCAGAACAGAAAGAAGGGCGGGCAGTTTCATCTCTTTAAGGGCACCGGCCGAACTGATCTTGATACAGGTTGCATAGTCCGGTTTAGCTTCGCCGGTAAGAATTCCGGGAATCTCGGCAAACTGACGGCGAACTTCCTGAACCATCTTGCGTGCTGCCTTGGCGACTGCTTCGATCAGAATACCCGAGAAAAGGAAGGGCAGCGCTGCTCCGACCAGGCCGCCGGCAAGTGTCATGGTATCAATAAAATTTAAGGTGAGGGTGTAGCCGTCCGTATCGCCCGGTTCCGCCTGCGCGTACAGGAAGGATGCAAATAGCGAAAGCGCTGCAAGGCCGGCCGATCCGATTGCGAAACCTTTACCGATAGCTGCAGTGGTATTGCCGACTGCATCAAGCTGATCGGTAATTTTTCTGACGGATGGATCCAGCTTGCTCATTTCGCTGATTCCTCCGGCATTGTCGGCAATGGGGCCGTAGGTATCAACCGAAACGGTAGCGATAACAAAGCTGAGCATTCCGATTGCTGCCATTGCTACTCCATACAGGCCTGCAATGGCGTTAGCTGTAATTGATGCAAGGGCAAGAACCAGCACAGGAAAGAAGACTGATTTCATTCCTCCAGCCATGCCCTGGGTTATATTAAGGGCTGTTCCTTCTCTGCTGGCTTCCGATACCTGTTGGGTGGCCTTGAAATCAAAACTGGTGTACAGTTCCGCCAGTTGACCTATCAGTATGCCGGCTGCGATGCCCGCAACAGCAGCCAGCCAGGGGCTCAATATACCGAGGCGGAATCCCAATACTGAAAGATCCTGCCCCCGGAAATAAAACCAGGTAAAAACACCTGTTCCGATGATGGTCAGTAACGCAGAAACCCAGGTTGAAAGATTCAGCTCGCGGTGGGGATGTTCGCTCACCTTCTTGAAAAGTAAAAATGCAATTCCGGCGATACACGAAAGGGCGCCGATCCCGGCAAATGCCAGGGGGTAGACCATCAATTCCCGGAGAATGGTATATGGAATTGTTGCGCTTCCGGCCGTAAGGTTTGTATAGAACATATATGAGGCAAGAACGACGCTTGATATCAGTGCGCCGACATAGCTTTCAAGAAGATCTGCTCCAAGACCTGCTACATCACCGACATTATCGCCTACGTTGTCAGCAATGGTTGCAGGATTGCGGGGATCATCTTCCGGTATATGGGCCTCGGTTTTACCTACAAGATCGGCGCCCATGTCGGCGGCCTTGGTAAAGATACCGCCGCCTACACGGTCGAACATGGCGATAATCGAACAACCCAATGCATATCCGGAAACCGACATGGTAAATGGAATAAAGGTAATGCCGATCCAGTTTGGTACAATTACCAGACTTTCTTCTGACAGCTGCCCCAATAATTCACCAAATATAAGATAGACCAGGGCAAGTCCCAGAAGGGCGAAACCGCCGACCGCCAGTCCCATTACCGATCCGCCACGGAACGCTACTTTCAGGGTAGCGCCGAGACTTCCTGTCTCCCTGGCCTTATTGGATACCCGGACGTTTGCAATGGTTGCGATCTTCATTCCGATCCAGCCGGCCGAAGCGCTCATAAGAGCTCCGAGCAAAAAGGTAACACCGGTGTACCAGGATACGACGACCCCGAGGAAAACCGCGATCAGGATGGCGATACGGGCGATGACCCCGTATTCATGACGGATAAAGGCGTCAGCTCCTTCTTTGATGGCACCCGAGATTTCCTGCATAAGCGCGGTGCCCGGATCCAGTTTTTTGACGCCGTAGAAGTTAATTGCGGCGAATGAAAGCGCCGCTGTTGCGGCAATCAGCACAAAAGCCAGCATATTCGTTCCTCCTGTCACGTATGAGTATAATCCCTGTATGAGCTTTATTGTAAAAAAAAAGAGTTTATGGAGGGCACCTCTAAAAACCTGAGAGAAAATATGATATAGTAACGCCATGAAACAGC
>CAZXJV010000169.1:0-2778 GCA_964641135.1 uncultured Treponema sp.
AGTCAAATGATCGACCTGCTTTTAAAGAAATTTACAGAAAAAGGGTTGCATAATCTCGGCAAGTTTTACGCCAAGCCCTACGGGCACGAAAATACAGGTTAAGCAAATGTTAGCTTGACCCTTCGGGCAGAGGAAGGAGTAGAAAAATAATTTCATATGATTTATTGGCAAAATATATCTGAATCTTTGTTTTGACAAAGTATAGGAAAAATTATGTGTAATGAAATATTTGAGCATACATATTACCTCAATGGCTGTGATGATGTAAATAAAGATGAAACAATAAATAAGAGTTATGCACTTAAAGACCTCCGAGAACAAGTTAAAGATACACAAGAAAACTATATTAAATATTATGAGCCATTCAGAAAGACTGGATTTTATAAACATACTAAAGTTGAAAAATTGGTTTGTATGACAAAAACGGAATTATTAGGTGAAAAATGGAGAACTCATCAAAAGTTAAGCATAGAAGTAAGTAATTATGGAAGAGTTCGTGTATCGAAAAAAAATATACTTGATCAATTTGAAGAAGATGTAGGGCCTAATAAATATCCTCATGATGGATACTTACAAGTAAGAATAGGTGAGAATCAGAAATCATGTATATATGTATATAAATTGGTTATTGATACATGGGTTGTTTTAAATCTTGATAAGCGTTGTATATATGATATTCATCATATTAATAATAATGGATATGATAATACTCCTGAAAATTTAATTAAAATTAAAAGATGTCAACATAAAGCTATTCATCAGAGTTTCAATTTACCATATCCCTTATCATGTGATGGCTGTGTGAATAAAATATAGTAAAATGCACCATCATAAAATGTTTGTAATTCAAAAAAAAGTAATTGGTAGGATTGTGATAGTTGTTATGCATAAAAAAGCTAACAACTGCTTCAACCTGATAATTCCTTTTGTCATGCTTTTTGCAGTCGCTACGCTCGGCAAAAAACATGCCAATCCCTTCGGGCCGGAATTACAGGTTAAGCAAATGTTGGAACGACGCTTCGCGCCGAGGAGAAAGAAATGAAAGATACAATTTCAGATTCTTTAAATCCAATTTTCATTGGGCATGGTTCGCCAATGAATGCAATTGAAGTTAATAATTACACTTTATTTTTATCAAATTATACTAAAACTATAGCTATTCCAAAAGCTATAGTTGTAATTACTGCACATTGGCAAACTAAAGGAACATTTATCACAGGAAATGATCATCCAGAACAAATTTATGATTTCTATGGTTTTCCGGATGAATTATACAACGTGAAATATAATCCAATAGGTTCAAAACAAGTTGCAGAATTGATTAGTTCCGAAATAAAAGGTATTTCCATAGATGGAAGTAGGGGTATCGATCATGCTGGTTGGGCAGTTGTTAAACATATGTTTCCTGAACAAAATGTCCCTTTATTAGAAATAAGTCTTGATATAAATTTGAATGCAAAGCAACATTTTCTGTTAGGTCAGCAACTTGGTAAGTTATCAAATAAGGGTATTTTATTTATCGGTAGTGGAAATATGGTTCACAATTTGCGTGATATTAGTTTCAATGATAATGAAAAACCCTTTCAATGGGCTGTTGATGCTGATCTATGGTTAAGTGATTGCTTGAATAATACTAAAATTAATGAGCTCATTGAATATGAGACTCTCTTACCAGATTTTAGACGCTCAATTCCAACTAATGAGCATTATTTACCGCTTTTATATATTTTAGGGATGCATGATCAAAGAAACAAAATAAAAACTATATATGAAGAAATACAAAATGGTAGTATTTCAATGAGAAGTATTGAAGTTACACCATAAGAAAAAGGTTCCAACAACTGGTTCAACTCGACAACGCTATTGTCACACTTTTTGCACTCGCTTCGCTCGATGGCAAAAAGTGCGCCAATTGACGCGTTGCGAGTTAACCAAATGTTAGATTGACCCTTCGGGCAAAAGGAGAAAAAACCAAAATGAACGCATTAAAAGATTACAAGTCACTCTACAAAACAGCATTTATTTCAACGATTATTATGCTCACCATTATTCCAATTCAGATACTTGTATTTGCATTAACGAAGCTACCTACTACAACTATCGAATGGTTTTCTTTGTTTAAAGATAATTTAGTAATCGGATTTTTTCATGCAGATTTTTTTATTTTAATTAATAATATTCTAATTAGTATTATATATTTAGCTTTTTATCATACTTTAAAAGAAGTAAATAAAGGTGTAATACAAATAGGTATAGCTTTAGGATTAATTGGAATTTCAGCATATATTTCATCAAATAAAACTTTCGAGATATTAAAACTTTCCTACGAATATTTTAGCACAAATATTGAAACTGAAAAGATAATATTTGAATCAGCTGGAAAAGCATGCTTATTAGGATGGCAAGGGACAGCTTTTGATACATATTATGTTCTTAATGGAATTGCATTATTTTGTATTTCCATTTTAATGTATAAATCTAAATATTATTCAAAAGCAACTGCAACCTGGGGATTATTCGCAGCAATATTTATGATTATTCCTTCAACTGCTGGAACAATTGGTTTAATTTTTTCATTGCTATCATTGATTCCATGGTACGTCTTTAGCATTTTATATGCAAAGATCTTTGTAAGAATAGGAAAAGAAATCTAACAACTGCTTCAACCTGACTCGGCTATGTCACGATTCTTGCTAGTCGTCGCTACGCTCCTCGGCAAGAATCGCGCCATGTACGCCTCGCAGATATTATGAGTTAGGACTTGAGGGAGAGTTCGAA
>CAZXJV010000170.1:0-2776 GCA_964641135.1 uncultured Treponema sp.
CATATTACCTCTATGGACTCGATGATCTTGGACTGGGCGGTGTTGAGCATCTTGCGCTGTTCCTCCCGTGAGGCCGCGCGCATCATCTTCTCTTGCCACTCTGCCTCCCGCTCGGCCATCTTGTCCTGTAGGGCGGCGAGTTGTTTGCGGTATTCCTCAACTCTCGCGTCGTCGCCTTCGGCCATTACCTTATTGTAGGCCTCTTTGGTGGCGGCGATTTCTTTTTCGAGGTCTTTGACCTCTTCGGATTTGTCGCGGAGGAGCTTTTTTTGCTCCCTTACGGCGCGCTCGACTTCGCGGGCACTCATAGCCTTAGCATCGTCGAGAGAGAGGTCGCCAAATTTGCCCAACTCGGCAAATTCGCGTTTGGCGGATTCCGGCAGGCGGTCGAGTTTACCGGGGCCAAGGGCGAGGACTTCGTCCGGGTATCGCTGGCCGGTTAGGGCGAGGCGATTGGCATATTCATACTGCAACCCCATAGACTCGGCGTATTCCTTATACGAGCTGTAGCCAAGGGCTATGTATGTATGCTCCTCTTTGGCGACTGCAAGGGATCGCATCATCACGATGCCGCCTTCGAGGGTCGCGCGGATACCGTCGTGCAGTGCCTCGTGGGTTGCAAGTGCTCGATTGCGCAACTCCTCGGTTACTATTACCAGAGTTCCGTCGATTTCATCCCTGCGTTCCTCGCCGATGTCCACGAGGTTTATTTTTGTTGCGTTTTGTGTTAATTTTATGCTATTCATTTTTCCCTTTCTTGTCATAGCGACCGGTCGCTATGACAGAGTTACAATTTTATGATATATTATTTTTGGTTTGATACTTCTCGATTGCGAGATTTATGGCATCGAGGGGGGTATTCGCCTCCGCGACCATACTGATGTCATCGCCGATGCAGGCGCGGGAGTAGCCGTCCGCCCACGTGTAGATATGGATAGGTGGCTCTTTGCCGTTGGGGCGGAGGGAGACGGCGTGGAAATGTCCGCGCCCGTCGCAACCTTCCCGCTCGATAACGGGTGGATAAGGGCTATCTTGCGCGGGTTCGAAGGCGGGGCTTTTGGCGGCGCTTCCGGCTTCGTTGATAACATTTTCTGCTGTTAGTTCCATCTTCTTTACTCCTTGATAAGTTTATAGTGTCTTGTTTTTGTTGATGTAATTGGATACAGATTGCAAGTGGCCACATTGTTGTGGCCATACTGTGGCCATCGTAAGTATATGGTTTATAATGGTATTCATATTGTGGCCACCTTGTGGCCAGTGGCCACATTGTCAAATTTTGTGGCCAAGTCGGGTGTTACTTCCCTATCCCCAAGTTCGACCATTGATAATATAGAGCGAGATATTCCCCATTTCTCGGCGGCGGCGCGCTGAGATAGGCCGAGGCTGTCGCGTAGCTCCCGTATGCGGGCGGGAGACCAGCGGGCTGTCCGTGGGGAGGCGGCGCCCGCTGGTCTGTCGGAGCCGGCGGTCAATCCGGCTGGGGGGGAGGAGGTAAGCTGTTGAGTGCGTCGTATGGAGCTTATTACCGATTGGATATTGTCCAGCTCGGCCTGCAGGCGCGCCTCGGCGGATTGTAGCGCCGGCAAAAATGGGATGTCCGGCTTGATTATGCCGTCGCCGTTGTGGCACATGCCACGGGACTTGAGGGTGGCTATGGCGGATCGCGCCTGAGAGGAGGTTATTCCAAGGGCGTCGCCGAGGCCGGAGATTGTAGTTGAGCCATTGCTCAGCAAATAGAGCCAGGCGTCGATGACATTCTGGGCGCTCTGCAGAGGCTCAGCCATGGTATTCCTCCAGCGTTATCTCCATTTGACCGTAGCGGCGTATCATGTCGTGCTGGCGGAGGAGTTCGGCGATAGCCGTTGCGATGGCTGATAGAGAGCTGTCTCTATTCTCCGGCGTCGGTTGCTGGTAGTAGGATATTGCCGAGAGCTTCGCTCTGCTTACCGATTCGTCCAGCGCACAGAGACTCTTGGAGGCGGATATGCTGTCGCGCGGGACGGCGGGACAGTCCGCGGAGAGGAGGCCGAGGCGATGGTTGAGGTGGTGCACGAGGGCGTTGCTCTTGAGGATGCGGCATAGTGGTATAATGAGGCCCATGGGGAGCTTGCGCTCGCCCGACTTGTATTGGGACAGGGCCGATTCTGTGATGTTTAGTGCGTCCGCAATCTCGCCCTGGGACAGGGAGCTGTCCTCGATCTCGCGGCGCAGGAGGGTTTGTATGTCCATAATTCCATCATATAAGTGTTTGCGCCTTGTCATTTCACGGCCTCCCCGGCGGCGCCGTGAAAAAATCCGGCATTATTTATCTTGATAATCCCCACCGCTATCCTTATATTATTTGTTAGCGGGTTGCATGTTGCCTTCGCGCGGGATTGGCTCGAAAAGCGCGGAGGGCGGGACGTCGAGGAACTTCGCGAGCTTCTCGATAAAGCCTGCGGGGGCTGTTATCTCGTTGTAGCTGTTGAGATACTGGTTCCTGAGGACGAGCCGCAAGAACTCGTAAGTGCATCCGCCGTTGTAGATCGCGATAAACTCGGACTTTTTCTTACGACGGAGTTCGAACAGCTTATTGACACCGTGATAATCGAACTGATGACCGGGAGGAACCTGATATTTTTTTTGTTTCATAACCTTGCCCTGTTTAATTTTAGTCTCTAACTTCACAGGGAAAGATACAGGCATCCTGTAAAAAGTCAAGCTCTTTTTTTAATTTTTTTGTATTATGTCTAATTCACAGCAGGATATAGGTTTACGATTTCAAAAAGCTCTATTT
>CAZXJV010000171.1:0-2764 GCA_964641135.1 uncultured Treponema sp.
AAGCACTATGCAGACGATGTTGTGGAATACTTTGTTCAAAAAGCCGTGGCAAACGGTATCGACATCATACGTATCTTTGACGCCCTGAATGACCTGCGCAACATAGAAACCGCCATCAAAGCCTGCAAGAAGGAAGGCGGTCATGCACAGGGAACTGTCTGTTATACCATCAGTCCCTTTCACAATCTTGACATCTTTGTAAGCGATGCAAAGCGGCTTGTAGATATGGGCGCGGATTCCATCTGCGTAAAGGACATGGCCGGTCTGGTCACACCCTATGCCGCCTATGACCTGGTCAAGGCGCTCAAGCAAAATCTCAAGGTTCCGGTGGAACTGCATACCCATTACACCAGCGGTGTAGCCTCGATGACCTACCTGAAGGCAATTGAGGCGGGCTGCGATATTGTGGACTGTGCCATTTCCCCGATGGCTCTGGGAACCTCCCAGCCGGCAACAGAGCCGCTGGTCGCTACCCTTGCAGGCACACAATACGATACAGGTCTCGATCTTTCCAAGCTCAACGAAATTGCCGAATACTTTAAGCCCGTCAAAGATAAATACGTCGAATCAGGACTGCTGGATGTAAAGCTCTTGGGAGTCGATGTAAATACCCTGATCTATCAGGTTCCCGGTGGAATGCTTTCAAATCTGGTATCTCAGCTTAAACAGGCAGGGAAATCGGACAAGTTTGACGAGGTGCTTAAAGAAGTTCCCCGTGTCCGCGAGGACTTCGGCTTCCCTCCCCTTGTTACACCCACAAGTCAGATTGTCGGGACCCAGGCGGTTATGAACGTCATCACCGGTGAACGGTATAAAATGGTCCCCAAAGAATCAAAGGCCCTTGTTAAAGGCGAGTACGGTAAAACTCCGGCACCGGTATCGGCTGAAATCCAGAAACTGATTCTTAAGGATGAAAAGCCGATCACCTGCCGCCCTGCAGATCTCATCGAACCCGAACTGGAAAAGGTACGGGCGCAGATAAAGGATTTTATCGAGGAAGATGAGGACGTTCTTCTGTACGCCATGCTTCCACAGGTAGCCGAAAAATTCTTCGCACAGCGCATCGAGGACCGAAAGCCCAAGGCAGAAACACCGGCACCGCAGGGGAATGCTGATATCCCGGCAGTAATCAGTGCCGCCGTTGCAGCAATGGAAACCGATGACTGCCGCTATGAAATACGCTCTATCAGCCAGAGTAACCAGGGAGTCAATTCCTGGAAGCTCATGGGCAGAATAGAACAGCTTCGCGGACGGTTTTAACCAGCAGACTGCGTATGGATCCCCAGTAACTTAAAAAGGCTGCCATCACAGGCAGCTTTTTTTATGTTTTAGAGGCTGAGCCAATTTCAAAAGTCGGTTACTTTTGAAATTGGCTCTTGGAGAATTTTGACAAGTCTTTGTAAGGCAACAACTTGTCAAAATTCTCCACCTACATTTATGGTAGCTCTTTCAAAACTCCCCGAGTTTTGAAAGAGCCTCGGCTCTTTACATCATTTTTTTACATTCCGGGAAAACGTTTTCATTGATTAAAGCAGCAAACTATGTATAATGGGCTTATCTACAAAAACCTGGAAGGCTGATGACAAAGGCAATCGAGCCTTTGTCATCAGATACAATAATGTCACAATTCTGCAGAAAAGCGTAAGCTTATCGAAGAATTGCATAGCAGGATGCTGACAAGCATCGAGTTTGTCAGCATCCTGCTAAGGAGAAACTGATGAAGAATTTCTTAAAGTCTGTGTTTTTGATTGCTGTTCTGCTGGTAACTCTGTCCTGCCAGAACAGCTTCGGACCTGAGAGTGCAGGAACAGCGGATGCCCGCTCTGCAGGTGCAGCCCCTGTACAGCTTCTCAGTGCAAAAGCCACTGCCGACAACCATAACGGCCTGCCTACCTGGGAAACCAATCAGGTAGATGTAACCTTCAAGGGAGTAATTGAAGTAGCCAACCTCGCCTTCAATAAAACTGTGCTGGTTCACTACTCTGTTGCCGGGCTGCCCTGGACCACTGTCAGCGCAACCTATACAGGACCTGCTTCTGCCGGAAGGGAATACTGGAGCTTTGAAAATATCGCCTTCGTAACCACCCGTCAGGTCATTAAAGCCAAGGAAATCCGCTTCGCGGTTGAATACAAGGTTTCAGGAAAATCCTACTGGGATAACAACGGCGGAAACGATTTTTTTATTACCACTCCGGCAGGAGTCGGCTACGGTTCCTCAATGATTCTGGGCTCTGCAAACATCGGCCTTGTCTCAGCCGCTACTGTCCGCAACGGCTGGCCGGCCTATGCCAACAACTTCAGCGCACAGGTATTGGTTAAAAACCTGGGATACCATAAAACCATTCGGGTTATTGCAACCACCAACGGCTGGCAGACTTCCTTTGCCGTTCCGGCGACATACATCACCACACTGGCGAACGGTCAGGAAATGTGGCAAGCCAGCACCCTCTTGCCGCTGGAAACCCAGGGCATCGAGTTTGCAATCAGCTATACTGTTAACGGTCAAACCTGGTGGGACAACAATTGCGGCCGGAACTATATTCTGGCAGTTCCTCAGAATATCCGGTAAATCAGTATCAGGCATTTCGATTCACGGGGTCCGGGGATTGTATCCGCGGAGCCCCCGCGAAGCAAAAGGGACTTAAACTGCTATCAATATTGTTGGTACGGCTGTCAGAATCACACCTGACAGCCTTTTTTATTGCTTCTCTCACGCAGTCAAATGCGCCGCAACCCAGCCGTTCCCCGGTTGCCCCTTCGGATT
>CAZXJV010000172.1:0-2759 GCA_964641135.1 uncultured Treponema sp.
ATAAGTACCGGAATAGTGGAAATCGCGCCCAGCACGATGCTGCGGAAAAGGACGGTCGTCAGAAGAAATACGATCGCAACGGAAAGCAGAAGGCTGCTGAGCTGGCCTGAGAGAATCAGGTCCGAGAAAACCAGGGCCTTGTAGCCGGACCCCGCGAAATTAACCGCGATTCCGTATTCGCCGAACTGAGCACGGAAGGGTTCGACAGCCTCCAGCGCCTCGCCGATCGTTCTGCTGTCGTCGCTTTTAAGCTGAACCGTTACGTTCGCGCTCATGAAGTCGGGATCCACCACCTTCCACAGGTTGTCGGGGTCGCCCGACATTTCATACAGCAGGAGGTACTGCGCTGTAAGCTCTGCGGAATCCGGTATGGTTCGGAACTCCTCACTTTCAGCGTTCATTGCGTAATTCATCTGCTTCAGGTAGGTAGCGAGAGAGAATGAATCCCCGACCATCGTCTGTGACTCCACGGCTTCCTGCATGGCGTCCATCAGGTATAACACGTCGGGATTTTTAAAGGTGTCATATTCATCGCTGTCGAGAATTATATTTACCGTCGACGTTCCGCCAAAATACTGGTTTACGAAGGCGTCCGTTTTCACGATGGCGCTGTCTTTTTCAAAGTTGGAAAGGAAGCTCGAATTGATCCATACCCGTGAAACGCCGAACAGAGAGAGCGCGAGCACTACTGCCGTAGCGGCGTACACTGCCAACTGGTGTCGGCGGACTCCGTCGGCGAACCGCTCGCCAAAGTGTGAGGTTTTGGCAATCGTCATTGGGGTGTTCGTTTTATCCTCAGCTGCGCGCGGTTTTGTCTTTTTTTCCATGATCATGAGCATTGCCGGGGCAAGGGTCATCGTGAGCAGCCAGGAGACCGCGACGCCGAACGCGGTGAAGAGACCGAAGTATTTTACCGGATACACGCTGGATGTGAGCAGGGCAATGAAACCTGCAATCGTGGTGAGCGCGGCGTACAGGGACGGCTGCCCGATGACCAGGGCGGCTTGTTCGATAACCTGAGCCGCCGTTTCTTCAGGATGTTCCTTCCGGTGCTGATCGACTTGCCCATAGAGATGAATCGCGTATGCGACTCCGATCGCGACAAGCATTACCGGCAGCATGATGCTGACCGAGTATAATGGAATGCCGAGCAGGCTCATCAACGCGAAGGCCCAGAGCGTACTGGCGACGACAATGCACAGGGTTGTCAGTACCCGTGTGACTTTCTTCAAAATAAGCAGGAGTACGAGGGCTATTACGAACAGTACCAGCGGTCCCATGC
Organism: uncultured Treponema sp.; assembly: GCA_964641135.1. Lineage (GTDB taxonomy): Bacteria > Spirochaetota > Spirochaetia > Treponematales > Treponemataceae > Teretinema. The sequence continues at coordinate 1,283 of CAZXJV010000172.1, forward strand.
GCGCCATGTCTTGCGGTCCAAGCTCCGCCAGTGTGCCTTCTACGATAGGGCGTCCTGCCACGTAGATTTTTTCCGGGCCTTCGTTCGCGGCGGCCAGATCGGTTATCTGTTGGTAGAGCTCGTTCGAGAAACCACTGTCGGGAAGCTCGACGACTATGAGTGCGCTACGACTGTCCTCTGATATAAGCCGCCCCCTGATCATCGGATTCGCGCGGGCAAGTTCGCCGATTCTGATGGCTTCCTCTTCCGTCTCGGGAGGAACTATGTAAAAGGGTCTGACGTCCAGCCCTTCTTCCGTTCCCAGAATATTATCGCCTGTATGCAGCGATTGTATGCGCGTTTCCCGGAGTTCGGGGATTGCCCGTAATTCCGATTCGATATCGACTATCTTTTTTAGAGATCCTGTATTGAAAATGGATTCAGGATGCTCCAGGGCTATCAGAATTCCGTCTTTTATTTGAAAACGCTCTTCTGCTTCGTCGCTGAAGGTAAACGCAGGATGGTTTTCTGGCATGTAGCTGTCGAGATTTGTTTCCATACGAAATCCGGTTATGATCGGAATCAGGGAAGCAATGGTGAGCCCAATCACCATCGCCAAAGTGAGCCAGGGATGTGCAAGGATCGGTGCAAGACGAATTTTCATTTCAATCTCCTTTGTTTATGAAGTTTGTTATTAATAACTAACTTCACTGATATATCAAAAAGATAGTTGGGGCGTATTGCCCCCTTTCCGCTACTCCATCAATTTCAAGGCCTGGCCAATGAAAGCTTCGGCAAGATCAGTCAGCCGAACATCATGGCCCAGCTCCCGTTCCATTCGCCAGGTGGATACAAGCATTCTGAAACCTCCCAACATCATCAGGCTGCCTGTCTCAGGATCGATGGAAGCGCTTGAAGCTCTTCCGCTGCCTGTCTCCGCCAGCAGTGCCGTGACGGCCGCTCGCGTTTCCGCCATCAGCGCGCGAACTCGAGCCAGCAGCTCCCTGTCGCTTCTAAACAGATCCTCCGGAGTCAGCACGATGCTCAATGGAGGAAAGGACTCGAATTCCGACGCCTGGTGTGAAAAAAAACGGCTAAGCCGGGCACGGGAATCCGCCTTGGAGTCGAGAGAATACGCAGTGGTCCTGTTTTTTACCGCGGATAGTTCATCCACTATTCCCGAAAGAATTTCCGACTTGGAGGCGAAATGTCTGTAAATCGCCGGTTCGCTCACTCCGATCGCTTTTCCCAGATTTTTTATCGTTAAATCCTGGATGCCGTTATCAGCGATCAGGCTAAAAGCCGCTCTAATTATTTCTCTCTGTCTTTCAGTAGGTTCCATCGTGTTCTCCTCGCTGTTATGAGGTTAGTGAATGATAACTAACAATACTGCCAGAAAAGTGAAATGTCAATAGAATCTGAGTGAATTTACATCAGTAGGAGAAAGTTGTCTAAGAAGCATGATGTTCTGCCGTTAAATGATCCTGAAGGACCCAGC
>CAZXJV010000173.1:0-2709 GCA_964641135.1 uncultured Treponema sp.
CGTTCTTCGAACTCTCCCTCAAGTCCTAACTCATAATATCTGCAATTCCGGCCCGTAGGGATTGGCGTGGTTTGTGCCGAGCGCAGCGACTAGCACAAACCATGACAAAAGGAATAGACAGGTTGAAGCAGTTGTTAGAAACTTTATTATTTCCTTATCATTTCAATTGCCAAGAATAAATATACCAATGCAACACTAAATGTAATACACCATGAATAATACATATCAATTTTTTTTAGAATTTTATCATTTGTAGTAAAGAAACTTACAAGAATACTTGGTATTTGATATAACGGCCTCATTATAAAAACTATTCCTAGTAAAACAACGAAAAACAAGAAAATCAATGGGATAGATAATAAATATATAGGTTCAAAATAATGAATATGTATTGACTTTTTTATTGTATACAAACAACCAACAACTAGTGAATATATCACTGATATTTTTAATTGATCTTTAAACTTCATTCTAATTATATTTAGTTCCATACAACCAACCTTATAAGCAAGTATTCTTGTATTAATATATAAGCAATTAATTGAGCCACCTTCAAAAGTCTATTTCTATTGAATAAGGTCATTTTTGATATTTATAAAAATCTAACAAAATAATGATTTGTAGTTTATCTTACCTCATATCCTAAGAATATATTTAATACCTTTTCTACTTTTGAAAGTGACTCAATTTAATATCAATTCAATAATATTTGGTAAGGCTATTTACTTCGTATTTTAAATCACTATCTCTACTATAAATATCTATAGTGTTTTGTATAATTGCCTAATGTATTTACAATTTTTTTAACACACTGTTTCAATATATATTTATCTGTTTTAATCAAAGTCAAGCTATTAGTTTTTTTTCCTCCGGCGGCGAAGCCGTCTTTCTAACATTTGCTTAACCTGCAATTCCGGCCCGTAGGGATTGGCGTGGTTTGTGCCGAGCGCAGCGACTAGCACAAACCATGACAAAAGGAATAGACAGGTTGAAGCAGTTGTTAGAAACTTTATTATTTCCTTATCATTTCAATTGCCAAGAATAAATATACCAATGCAACACTAAATGTAATACACCATGAATAATACATATCAATTTTTTTTAGAATTTTATCATTTGTAGTAAAGAAACTTACAAGAATACTTGGTATTTGATATAACGGCCTCATTATAAAAACTATTCCTAGTAAAACAACGAAAAACAAGAAAATCAATGGGATAGATAATAAATATATAGGTTCAAAATAATGAATATGTATTGACTTTTTTATTGTATACAAACAACCAACAACTAGTGAATATATCACTGATATTTTTAATTGATCTTTAAACTTCATTCTAATTATATTTAGTTCCATACAACCAACCTTATAAGCAAGTATTCTTGTATTAATATATAAGCAATTAATTGAGCCACCTTCAAAAGTCTATTTCTATTGAATAAGGTCATTTTTGATATTTATAAAAATCTAACAAAATAATGATTTGTAGTTTATCTTACCTCATATCCTAAGAATATATTTAATACCTTTTCTACTTTTGAAAGTGACTCAATTTAATATCAATTCAATAATATTTGGTAAGGCTATTTACTTCGTATTTTAAATCACTATCTCTACTATAAATATCTATAGTGTTTTGTATAATTGCCTAATGTATTTACAATTTTTTTAACACACTGTTTCAATATATATTTATCTGTTTTAATCAAAGTCAAGCTATTAGTTTTTTTTCCTCCGGCGGCGAAGCCGTCTTTCTAACATTTGCTTAACCTGTGGTTTCGTGACCGTCAGGGCTTGGCGTGATTTGTGCGACAGGAGCGTAGCGACAGCACAAATCATGACAAAGAAAGCATCAGGTTGAAGCAGTTGTTAGAAATCTTCTCTTAAAATATTTATACACAAATTTTTCAACATAGTATTTCCCTGTATCAAATCTATCTTTTCTTAAATATTTTTTATTTATTAATGAAGTTTTTTACTATTTATCACTTCTACAGATACAGATAGAATCTGTATCTACTAATTTTTCTAGTTCGAAAATTCTGAAATCACTAAACACATAAACACGTATTTTCTATCTATTTTAGTTTTCCGCAAAAACCATTTTTTATTTAAGACATTTTGATACTACAACTTCAGTCTTTAAGATAACGTAAAATACAGAATTCCGACTCACTTACTTCGAACAAATAAGTTGAAATAGTTAAGACACTATATTAATTTTCTTAATAAGCGTTATCCCTAATTTTAAAAAACTATATTTGTACAATTAATTTACAGAAAATAGTGAGTTGTTAAACTTATTAGTGCACCAAGTATCATTGCCATTGATCCAATTATAAATATTACCTTTTTGTCTTTTTCAGAAGCAACAATAATTATTGGAACAGCTAACGCTAATGCTACAATTGAACCTTCTAGCCACCATACAATTCCTGGCAAATCAATAAACGAAATCACTAAGGATACAAAAAAGTATTGCATGAAGGCTGAGATATTCGCACGTTTTGGTAACTTTTGTAGTATCATCGGTATGATATCTACCAATCCAAAAAACAAACCAATACATCCAGCGATTAAATAAGATTTCATTTCAAACTCCTTGGATAAAGCCTATTCTTTTTTCCGCGCGCGCAGCGTCTTTCTAACATTGGCTTAACCTTCTATGAGTGAAACTTGTCAAGCACATTTGAAATCAATTCCATACT
>CAZXJV010000174.1:0-2707 GCA_964641135.1 uncultured Treponema sp.
TAACCGTCTCGGCGGACTGAATACCATCGATCCGCCGGCCATACGGATCGACGCCGAGCATACGAATCTTATCCAGTTTGTCCCTGCGCTGCTGCTGCAGTTTGTGTCGCGGCGTCTGTTCGGTCAAACTCGTATTCCTTTCCTGTCAAAACAGAAGTCGAAAGACTCCGGTCAGTTACTGTTGTCCTGCGCGACAGAGTCAAAGTCTTCAAATGGAGTCAGTGTCAGCGGCTTGCCCTCGGCAATCAGCTTGGCCTGCGCTGCCATCAGCGCCACGGCAAGCTGCGGATCGGACTTGAGCGTCTCTTCAAGCGAATGCCGTACAGGCGGCTGGCCGTCCTCTTCATGATCCGCTCGAAACAGCACATCGTTGTCGCGCTGCAAATCGACCATTTGCCGCATTTCGTTGTTGTACATCTTGACCTCCACATCCGGGGCAATTCCCCAGTCCGTGCGGCCAAGCCGTTCCATCTGATACCGGCTCTTGACCTGCTGGTCGCTGGGCAGATGATAATACGCCACGGTATATTTCAACTGCGAACCGCCGCCGGTAAAGGGCGTGACAACCTGCACGCTGCCCTTGCCGTAGCTGCGCTCCCCGACCAGTATCGCGCGCTGATGACGCGCATCCTGCAACGCGCCGGCGACAATCTCCGAGGCGCTGGCGCTGGAACCGTTAATCAGCACCACCAGCGGATAATCGGGGTGCGTACCGCTGCGATGGGCGATCTCATAGGTCGCAAACCCATGCCGCGGATTACTCTTGACAATAACCCCTTCACGAACAAACAGATCAACTATTTCGGCGGCGCTGCTCAGATAGCCGCCGCTGTTAAACCGCAGGTCGAGAATCAGGGCGGTCAACCCCTGCCGTTCCAACTCGCGGAGCGTCTTGTCCATATCGGGACCGCTGGTTTCGGTAAAAGCGGTCAGACGCACATAACCGATACCGTTGGCCGGGTCGACAAAATGATCCCAATCGCCCGTCTCGGTACGGCGCCAGCCGCGCAGGGGCTGAACCACGATACGATCGCGGGCAATCGTCACATCCCACGTCTGACCGGTTACAGGCCGACGAAGGGTCAGGGTCACGTTGGTGCCGCGCGGGCCGGTAATCTTGCTGACGGCGCAGAAAATCGTCATCTCGGCCGTCGATTCGCCGTTCACTGCAACGATTTCGTCGTCGGCGTCCAGCCCCGACCGATAGGCGGGTGTATCCGGCAGCAGACTGGTAATCTTCAGCACACCGGCACGTTTGGAGATTTCAACGCCGATCCCGGAAAACTGCTGGGTCATACTCTTTTCAAAATCCTTGACGTTCCAGGGCCAGACCAATGACGTAAACGGGTCCAGCGCCGAAAGCGCCGCCTCGGTGAAATGTGCAATGACCACTTCCTGAGGCAGATTGAGCGTCATCTTATTCAGGGCAACCACTTCTTCAAACAGCTGAATGAACTGTTCCATCCGCATCGGCTGACTGCCGGAACCGAACCTTTCGGGCAGAACGGCAATCCCCGACAGCCACGCCGCAACCGGCTCACCCTCAGCCGTCCAGGCCAGTTCGTCGGAACCGGAGCGCAGCGCCTCGCCCAGCAGTTCACAGCGCTGGATCACTTTTTCAACCATCTGCTCATAGCTGACGCCGTTGACATAGTTGGTCTCCAGCGCCTGCAGCGCACGAATCAGCATTTCGGGATTGATGCCTTCGTACCGTTCGGCGGCATTTTCGCCGCAGCCGCTGTCTTTGAGCGACAAATCGATCGCCGCCAGCTCCGTCAGACGCTCGGTGGTCTCTTTGAAGTCTTTGTCCTCTTCAAACAGTTGGGTCAGCCAATAATAACAATGAGCATAGGCATCTACCCATTTGCCTTCCTGACGATATTGATGGCCGCGTACCAGCATCATATCGATCACCTTCATCACGAACGGATCGTTCAGCAACGCGCCCTTGTTTTCCTCGACCACATATTCCCGTGCCTGAATCAAGGCCACCATTGCCTCTTCAATCAAGTCGCGCTCAACCTGTTCTCTGTCTTCAACGTCATCCCCAAGCTCGGCAAATTCGGCCTCGATGCGGCGCAATTCCGCCACCTGCTCATCATAGGCCTCCTTTCGCTGCCGGACACGATACTCTTCCAGCAGCCGCTGCTGGGTCATCAGCAACCGAAGCTGGGCAATGTCACCGCCGTTTTCGGCGGTATCCAAAATCGCCTCGGCGCTGTCAAAATCCCCGCTGTACAGATGTTTGACTGCCGCCTGGACCGTCGGGTTAACCGCCGCGGCGGTACGGCCGACGGATTCGGCGGAGCCTCTGTAATCGCTGTAGTCTTCATCCGGCTTGCAGCCGACGACGACCATCGTCAGCAGCAGTATTACCAGTCCGCGCAGCAACTTATAATTCATATTAGACCTGTATGTCTTCAACACAATAACTCCCGCCTGTAACCAGATAAGGCAGGACAGCCCAAAGCCGCCCTGCCGTGTAAACGCTTGATTGCATTGACTCAATCACTCAGTGTTCGTCGTCTTACAGGCACTCGGCCGCCTTGCCGGCGCAGCCCAGTACATGCAGTTTCCGTTTGACCATTTCTTTGATCGCCTGACGGCCGGGGCCGAGGTACTTGCGCGGATCGAATTCGGACGGCTTGGTGCAGAACACTTCGCGAATCTTGGCCGTCAGCGCCATCCGCAGATCGGTGTCGATATT
>CAZXJV010000175.1:0-2692 GCA_964641135.1 uncultured Treponema sp.
ACGACTGAAATTTCCGCACTTCATCCGCCCCGGTCTTGACCCCGGCGTACAGTGCGGTCATCCCGCCGGCCTCAATCTGCCGAATCCGGCGGATGATGTCGTCGCGCCGCGTCATCTTGGTCGCCGGCACAAGCACCTGCACGTCGGAATCGTAGGTCACGACTGAAACAATGTCGTCGGGGCCGAGCCGACGCAAGGCCAGAACCGCCGCCTGTCGCGCATGCTCGATGCGCTCGCCACTCATCGAGCCGGATTTGTCAATCACCAGCGCGACATTGACCGGCGGCCGTTCCCTGAGCCGCTCAAGCGGACAGCCCGTCAGCCCGACCCGCAGGTACACCCTCTGCGGCGACTCGACCCAAACATAGGGCTTATCCACCTCGGCGGTAAGCGTCACCGTCCCGGCCAATCCCGCCGCCGACAGAACAAATACCATCACAACAATCAGTTTTTCCATAATCGATTTCATCCTATTGCCCTTTCATATCCGCGTTTTATTGCTCGCTCGGAACCACCGACAACGATTTGTCATACTTCATCGTATACACGTAGGTCATAATGGTTGCCGATCCTGCGCCGGTGTTCGGCGCCAACTGCAAATCCCACCGCAGAATGCCTTTGGGTCTTTCTGTTCTGAGGTATTCGGCATCCGTACTCAGCGGATGCGAGGTTTCCTTCAGCTCAATCGACAGCGACCGATTGTCCGTCCACGGAATCCGGTCCAGCAGCCGCAGCGACACCGGCACGCTCTTGTAGTTGCTCAGGGCAAACCGGTAATGCTGTTCGTTGGTGCGGCTGCCCAGTTCGACATCCATTTTCTTATCCGCAAATTCCCGCACCACCTGGATCTGTGAATCGATCCCGAAGCTGGCGACAAAGGTCTGCCCGCTGGTGACCAGCTTCATCTCGGACCTGCCCACAAACTCGCCGTTGCGGAACATCGACGCCGGCCCCGGCAGCAGAATCGTCTCACTGGTATTGGTAATATCCGCCTGCAAATACACATAATCCGTCAACAGGGGGCTGGCCACAAACACAAACTCCGCCGGGCACTCGAACGAGGCGATATTCAAAATCTGCTGTTCGGTCCGGCTGGGCAGCGTCAGCCTGCCCTTAAGGCGATACATCACGCTGACCCCTTCGGTCTGCCGAACGGCCACAGCCTGCTCCTTAAGCTCTTGCAGCATCCGCCGGTCGGCCTCCAGTTCAATCATCTGGTTGCTGATGGCAATGGTGTTCAGCTCCCGCTGGGCCTGGATACCCCTGGCGATATTGTCCCGGCGATTGCGTGCCAGTGCCTCAAATTTTTTATCCTGGAAACGATAATCAAGCTCGGCCGACTGTCTGCCCATGCCCCCTGCCGAGATCGCCGTCTGCTGCAGTTCCTGCGCTCTCAATCCTGTCAGTGTGACCTGCATCGGCGCCAGTTCCGCCGGGGCAGAGACCATCATCGGCTCGGCCGTACTCAACGCCAGCGCCGCATTCGTCCAGTCTTCCCCGCTCGACTGAAAAACCACCGCATTGTATTCCACCGTTGTCTTTTTTCGGTCCGCCGCCGCCCGCAGGTTATACTGCGGCTGCCAGTGGGCGTCACGTACCAGGTAGCTCAGTGCAATCGCTCCGCTGCTGCGCGCATGACGGGCGATGTACACCAGTGCCTGCCGGTTGACCTTCTGCTGTCCCTTCTCCAACCTCGCCAGCTTTTTTTCAAGCTCGGCAAGCTGCGTCTCAAGGTCCTTTTTCTCATTCGTCAGACCCACAATCTCTTTATGCAGCGCAATGCTCTTGCTCTCCAGGTACCCCGTCAGCTTTTCCACGGCCTCCGGCTGCAAAATCCCGCGATTTAAATCCGCCCTGGCGGCATCCACGCTGAGCTTCCACTGCTCACGATAAAGAGTGATGCGATCCCCGGCGTTCTCGATGTTGTACGCAGCATTCTGGATCTGCCGTTGGGCGGCCAGAATCTGTTCCTGCAGCGCCCTGACCTCCTGCCGCGTGTCTTCCTGAATCATCTTTTCCCGATACCGAACGCTCAGCACCGAAATCGATCCGTCCGACTGGGCATAGAGGCTTTCGGGCAGAATCTTCTCCGGCAGATGTTCGACCAGCAGTTCCATCTCGCCGCCCCCTTGGGGAATCTCCAGGCTCCGCGTGACCAGCGCCTGCCCCCGATACACAACCACCGACGTCACCGGCCCGCCCGCCGCCACCGGCTCGGACCACGTCCATCCGACGCAGACACTCAACAGCAATGTGAACAATCTTCCGGCTTTCATGGTCTTTTCCTTTCGCAAAAAAATAGGGTTATCGTTCTGCATAAACTATACACCCGGCCGGCCTAAAGTGGGTGTAAAAGGTCTGTAAAATTGCTCCCCGCCGGTTTTACACAAAAGTTACAGTTGCCAAACCTCTTCAGAGTGTATAATTTAAGTATAGATTGTTTCGCGTTAAACCAAGAACTAAGAACGAATTGATGCCCTCTGCGGCCAAAAACAGGATTCGCAAATGCAGCAAAAGCGTACGATACTGGTCGTTGAAGACGAGCCGAAGATTCGCCAGGGGCTTGAGGATTTCCTGGAATTTCACGGCTTTGACGTGGTCTGCGCCGACGACGGGCTGGCCGCCGAGCGGCTGGCAGACCAGCAGCGGTTTGACCTGATTTTGCTGGATTTGATGCTGCCCAAGATCAGCG
>CAZXJV010000176.1:0-2676 GCA_964641135.1 uncultured Treponema sp.
GGGCTTGCGCGAGATACCGAAACCCGATCACGCAGCCGATGCTCTTGCTGCGGCCATAACCCGCATCAACACCGCCGTGCTTGCCGAGCGAGCCTAAAACAGGGATAATACACCTCATGTTTAACAGCATTTCCGGGCGGATCACCGCCAAACTGCCAAATACTGTATATCTTGAAAACAGCGGCCTTGAATGGGATCTGGCTGTCAGCGGTTGGACTCTGGACGCCCTGCCTCAGGTGGGACAGTCTGCACAGGTTTTTACCTGGCTGTATCACCGCGAAGACCTGATGCGTATGTACGGTTTTGCAAGCGCCGCAGAACGATCCCTTTTTTTGGACCTTACAAAGGTTGAGGGCATCGGCCCCAAACAGGCCCTGCGTATTCTTTCAAGCCTGTCTCCCGAACAGCTGGAAGCAGCCCTGGACGGTGAAGATCTTGCGGTTCTGGAATCCGCTCCCGGAATCGGGCGCAAAACTGCCCAGAAGATGATCCTTTCCCTTAAAGGAAAGCTCACCCATCCGGTTTCCGGACGGGCACCCGAAAAGCGTGAAAATCTGATCTGGCCGGAAATTGTAACCGCCCTGACCGGTATGGGCTATGATAAACGGCAGGCAGCCGATGCGGTTGCATCCGCTGCCGCATCTCTTGCCTCGGCCAAAGGCTGTAGTGTTCAGGCTCTGCCCGAGACCGGCGAAACAGAAAAAGAAATTTTCAGACGGGCACTTGTGTCACTGGCGGGTGCGTGATGGCTACCTGTGATGATGAAGCAAGTCCGGTAAGGCCTGATCCGGTACCCGGCGATGAACATGACCGTGCGCTCAGGCCCCGGCATCTCGGGGAGTTTCTGGGTCAAACCACTGTACGCGAAAACCTTGCGGTGTTTATCCGCGCTGCCCGGGAACGAGCTGAAAGCCTTGATCATGTGTTTTTGATCGGTCCCCCGGGGCTGGGAAAAACCACACTTGCCCAGGTTACCGCAACAGAACTCGGGGTGGATTTCAAGGTTACCAGCGCCCCGGCCCTGGATAAACCAAAGGATCTGGCAGGCATTCTCACCACGGTTTCGGAGCGCACTGTTTTTTTTATAGACGAGATTCACCGGCTCAAGCCCGCTATCGAAGAAATGCTGTATATAGCCATGGAAGACTATGAACTGGACTGGATTATCGGTCAGGGACCAAGCGCCCGGACGGTACGCATACCGATACCGCCGTTTACGCTCATCGGGGCGACGACCCGCGCCGGCATGGTTTCCAGTCCTCTGATAAGCCGTTTCGGCATTGTACAGCGATTTGCCTTTTATACAGAAGACGAGCTTGCTTCAATAATCAATCGCTCTGCCCGCATTCTTGAGACACCAATCGACACCGGGGCAGCCCTGGCTCTGGCCCGCTGTTCACGCGGAACACCCCGTGTTGCCAACCGTCTGCTCAGGCGTATGCGTGACTTTGCCCAGGTTTTTGCTGACGGACGCATCACGACTGCGGTGGTTGCCGCAGGCCTTGACCGTCTTGAAATAGATTCGCTGGGTCTTGAAAACCATGACCGCCAGATTCTCCGTTCTGTTATCGAAAATTACGCAGGCGGTCCTGTGGGGGCGGAAACCCTGGCTATTTCGGTCGGTGAGGCCCTGGACACCCTGGAAGACTATTATGAGCCCTACCTGATTCAGGCAGGACTTTTGGCCCGCACGCCGCGCGGCCGGATGGCTACCGAAAAAGCCTATGCCCATCTTGGAATACACTACACCGGTACTGCTGGAGCAAAAGATGAGAACGAAAGACTTTTATTTTGATCTTCCCGAGGAGCTTATCGCCCAGGTGCCTTCCGGCGAACGGGGCAGGGATCGCCTGCTTGTTATGGACCGGAAGCAGCACACACTGACTGATTGTGATTTCGCCGGGATCGTAGAACAGGTTGCACCCGGTACTGTCATGGTCTTTAACAATTCACGGGTTCGCAAGGCACGTTTGTATGCCGAGGCGGAATCATCCGGCCATCAGGCTGAATTCCTCTTGTTGCAGATGCTGTCTTTTGATCCTGTTGACGGCTCTCCTGCTGCACCGGGCCTGTGCTGGAAGGCTATGGTACGAAACGCCAAACGGCATAAAAGCGGACGCTCGTACCGGTTCGCTGATGGAACAACCGCGGTCATTGTCAGTGATCCGGCTGACAGCCTTGCCGGCAGCGAGTTCCGTTTTATCCGTTTCAGCCGGTCTGTTGATGACCTGTGGCTGGACAGTCACGGGCACATTCCCCTGCCGCCATACATACACCGTGAGGATCAGGCTGTCGATGCAGAGCGGTATCAGACGGTCTACGCCGGTGCTGTCGGTTCGGTAGCGGCCCCGACAGCCGGATTGCACTTTACCCCGGAAATTCTTGCGGAACTGGACCGGCGCGGGATTATCCGCCGTGAAGTAACCCTGCACGTAGGTCTTGGTACCTTTTTACCGGTGCGGGCCGAGTATATTGCCGACCACACCATGCATGAGGAATGTTATGCTGTGCCTGAAGAAACAGCCCGTGCTGTTACAGAAGCCCGCCGCGAAGGCAGGCCGGTGCTGGCGGTTGGAACCACCAGTATCCGCACACTGGAATCCGCCTGGGATGTTGAATCGGCTGTGCTGCGCTCCGGTGAAGGGGCAACCGATATTTTTATCTATCCCGGCTACA
>CAZXJV010000177.1:0-2660 GCA_964641135.1 uncultured Treponema sp.
TCATAGCTGTCGACCCAGCCGGCAAAGGGCTCAAGTGTATAACCGCGTCCCTCGAAGAGTATACGCCGGTATTCTGCACAGGCGTCAGGAAAATTTTCAAGATACGAAAACCCTGCCATTATGGAATTCCCGTAACAGGTAACCAGGCCGTGCATATTCAGGTAGCACAACAAGGTCGTGGTATCGGAATAGCCCATCAGCAGCTTCGGATTTGCCATTATAACAGCTGTATCCAGATACGGAAGAATTCGTATTGAATCATCGCCGCCGATAGTGCTGATAACAGCGCGCACTTCAGGATCGGCAAAGGCAGCGTTGATATCGGCAGCCCGCAGTTCAGGATGTGCATACAGCCGGTCTGCGTCCATGCGGGCAGTTGGATACTCCTTGACCTTCAGGCCGAATTCCCTCTCAAGAAAGCGTATTCCGTTTTCATACACATCAGGAAAAATCGAAGGGCCACCCCAGGAGGGTGAAAGAACAGCGATACTGTCACCGGGTGAAAGCACGTGCGGTTTGATCATGGAAGGCGTAAGCTCCTTTTATAACCCGAGGTTATTCTTGCTGCTGTTTACCAGCAAACCCGGAATGAAGGCAAAATGCTCATCATCAGTGAGCAGAACAGAACCATGTTCCATAGCTGATGCTGCTATCCAGACATCATTGACCGGGATGGGAGTACCGTTTTTTTTCAGCACAGCAAATATCTCAGCAAACAGAATAGCAGTATGTTCGCCCAGCAGGCCTATCTGTACGCGTGGGCTTGATAAGAAGGCTTCAAGTTCGGAAAGGTTCTGCTGCTCTCTAATGCCGCATCGAAAACCGCATCTTAATTCTGCAAGTACCGGAACCGGTACAATAACCGATTCAGCGCGCGAGAGGCAATCAGCTAATGCGACAGAACCGCGTTTAAAATAAGAGTAGGCGTTGGTATCTATTGTAACCGTTTTCACTGCCAATCCTCCGGTGAAACAGTTTGGAGATCTGCAACCGCCCGGGTAAACTCAAGATACTCTTCTTCAGTCCATGTGCCGGCCAAATGATCAAGATCGGTAAAACGCCGACGGCTTGATGCAGGCATAAATTTTTCCTGAAGGGCTTCCAGAATAAGCTTATTTATGCTTTCTCCGCGTGAAAGGCTTTCGCGCTTGAGGACCTCGTTCAATGATGTATCGGTAGTCCTGATGGTTATAGTTGCCATAACTGCCTCCATATTTTGTATGCATAGTGACAGTATAACATGCAGTCATTTCTGAGTCAAACGACCTTTTTTTTCTTGATGCATCCAGATATCCGGACTAAAATGGTTCGCATGAGAAGTCGCATTTGGGATGAAAAGTGGATAGAAAACAAACTTGAGTATTACCGTGAGTTTATTCGTAAACAGGCAAAGTATTACCGTGATTTCCAGAGGGCCTCAAGACAGGATGCATCGACAGCGAATCGGACAAGTTTATATACTTCATATTTCCTTCTGATCAGGAAAAGCTGGTTGCATATCTGATACAGAAAATCGGTTATTACTATACTGAAGTGAAAACCATACATGAGCAACCGGGTTAACGATACCTGTCAAGGATTCTTTCTATAGTGCCATCATTCCACATCTGCTTGAGTATAAAGTCAATCTTGTCTGCTGAATGTACCAACTGTGATTTTTTGCCGATCAGTAAATGAAAAGCGCTTTCCTCTACAATACCCCGGGTTTTTGCAAGACGATTATATAATCCAAGATCCTTTGTGGTCGCTGTTACCAAGATTGGATCCTCAACTATCAGATCGCCGCGCTGTGCAATAAGCATTCGATACATGCTTTCTACAGAATTGGCATTTATTACCGTAATTCCGGCATCTTCAAGATGCGTTTTTGACCAATTGTTCCCTTTATAAGAAATAACTGTCAGACCACTGGTGCGCAGATCCTGTATAGATTGTATTGAGTTGATTTCATTCAGCCTTGGATGTCCATCCCAGGTAAACAAGCGGTATTGTTTTATCCAGAAAGGGGTTGGCACCATCACGCTCCACTCCAGCCGCTCGGGAGTCGGTACTGTAGTGATAAAATCTGCCAGGCCATTTCGCACCATAATCTGGCAACGTGCCCAGGGGTGTATCTCTGTCTGAATTTGATACCCTGACCGGCGTGTAAGAGCTTCCTCGACTATTTCAATAAAAAAACCGGATACTGTCCCATCAGCAACTTTATGGTGAGCAGGTATATAATGTGTAATTGGCCAAAGGAGGTTCTGACTAAATACCGGTAAAAAACCGGACAGCAGTACGATAAAAAAACCAATATGAAGATATTTCATCGTATCTCCTTTCGCTATCAGACTCTCGCACACCCAACTGAAATTCAAGAATCACGATATTACGAGCAAGTATAATGCCTCCGGGGTAATTGTGCACGGTTCATAGAAAATTTATCACATTAAACCGGTTTCAGTATTGATTTCAGCATCATAACACAGGGGGAGCGGTCAACAGTACCGGGGGTATTCCGTTCTTTTTTGGCATAGTCTTATCAGTCTTTTCATGAGCGTGTTTTCGGCATGGCCTTGCGCGGGCGGGGCCGGTCATTCGTCAGGAGTTGATGCCAAAGAAATTACCACTGTCCCCGGATTCTGTTATCCGGCTCAGGCTTCTGTTCTTCTTAACGC
>CAZXJV010000178.1:0-2610 GCA_964641135.1 uncultured Treponema sp.
TTCTGAGTCCTCAGGTATTCCCTCTCGCCGGTACTGAGGAGATCTTTCTGCCTCTGATGGGGAAAGAAGTAATCCAGCATGGATGGCTCATAGCGAATCTCCAGCCGAACGCATTCTCTTGGGTTTGGGCGAAAGACCTGTTCGTCGCCCCGCATGAGACGATGGGGAATCGGCAGATCTTCAATGGACATCGTCAGGACCTGCTCGGGACTGGGCAAAGGATCGCCGTATGAAACCAGCACCCTCTCATCTCTGTCCCCCTGGCCTTCGCTGGTCGCATTGAGGTATAGAAGCGTATATCCGAGGGCTCGCACTTCGTTGCGTTTCGATTGCGGCAGTCTCGGTCCTCTGGCGCTCGCCCATTTCTCGTTGTAGGACTCCGTGAGTCGATGGAATGGACTTCCCGTGTAGTAGCCTATCTCGATGACTACTCGTCGTGCGAGGACTGTCGCACCCCGTCCACTGCCGCTCGCAAACACGACCCGCTGCTCGACGGGCAAACGAAGCAGCAGGGACTCATTTCGAGCCTGCCCGCTCGCCAGACGAACGTAGGCGCCCGTCGGGGCCAGACTCCAGACCACCGACGTCGGGACGGCAAGCCGGCGCCGTATGACCAACGTCTCATCATCGTCCGCCAGATACACCTCGAATCGATACCGAGTGAAACCAAGCGTCTCACAAAGCCAGATATCCTGCTTCGAATCGTTACGAATCCGGTAGCGAATCTCGATGAAGTCGTCATTCTTCTCCAGGCCGATCTGCTCGATGGTGACGGCGTTCGCGTCGTTCGTGGCAATGGAGCCGGCCCCGTCTGCCGTTTGCGCTGGTGTTGGGCGTTGGATGCAGAGCAGGGCCACAAGGACTGTCGTTGTCAGTCGAGACATCTTCTTCCTCTCATTTCCAACGCAGCGCGTGGAGTTCTTCTTCGGTGCGGACGAATCTCACGGTGCCGTTGTTGAGCAGGACGCAGCCGCCTTTGGGGTCGTGGTTGTCAAACGTAAACAACTCCGGCCCGCCATGCTGGTTCCACCCCGCCTTCGCCTCAAACAACAGCACCATCTCCCCCGCCGAATCCGCCCCGCAATTTGGGTTCATCGCGTAGTGTGAGTGCCCCTCGCCGGCACTGGGACAGGTCAACCAGGGGACGGGGTACGTGCCAATGTGGCGGCGCAGACGCTCATGACGCACGAGGACATCACACCATTCGTCACGCGCCGGGTATCCCTGACCGCGTTCTGCGAAGCGACGCATCCCATTCCACATCTTCGACAGATTGCGCGCACAATTGACTCGCAACTCGAACGGAGTCGTCTGTGGCGTGAGGTATTCAAGTCCTTCGCTTGACTTAATCGCGAAACGCTGTCCATCTCGCGTGAATATGGTGGAACCGGCTATGCTCACGGATGTCATACAGTTACTACCGTGATAACAGGCGACGTGAACAACGGGCTTCACAGCAACAGCGCCGCTAAATCGCCCCTTGTACGATGCCAGTGCAATGCTGTCGGCAAACGCGCGGATCCGCTCCGCATCGTCGACCACGAAGGGCGATTCCAGCGATTCCAGCAACTTTCTCTCCGCATCGGTTAGCAGCCTCTCCTCATCGGGTCTAGCACAAACGGTTTTGAACGTGGAGGGCCAATATGTGACTTCCAGACGCGTGCATCTGCTCAGGTCCGGCGGCGGAACGGGTTTCCACTCTGGAACAGCGTGCCTGTCTGAGGCTACGGTGTTCGCCTGTTCCGACTGCTCTGCCTGCTTGCGGCACGAGGCGACAAGGAGGATCAGGGCGCACAGGGCCGGCATGGCCCAGGCTCCAACGCTTTCCGAGGCTCGCCTTGTCGCTTCGTTCGTGCGTGCTGGCATCGTCTATTCCTCTTGCCGACCCGTCGGCCGGGCACGCGGAAGGTCATCGCAGCGTGGCTCGTGACTTCTCAGTGAACTTGATGATCTCGTTCATCATGGCGACCGACTCGGACGGGAACTTCCCTGCGGCGGTCTCGCCGGAGAGCATGACGTAGTCGGTCCCATCCAGGATCGCGTTGGCCACGTCGGTGACCTCGGCGCGCGTGGGCCGGCTGTGCGCGGTCATGTGCTCGAGCATCTGCGTAGCGGTAATCACAAACTTGCCCGCCTCGTTGCACTTGCGGATGATCCGCTTCTGAACGATGGGCACCTCGTAGATCGGGATCGCCACGCCCATGTCGCCCCGCGCAATCATAATGCCGTCGGCGGCCTCGATGATCGAGTCGATGTTGTCGATGGCCTGGCGGTTCTCGATCTTGGCGACGATCTCGCACTGGGGCAGGCGGGGCTTGACCATCTCGGCCACATCGCGCACGTCGGCGGCGTCGCGCACGAACGATAACGCCACGTAGTCGACTCCGTGCTCGATGCCGAACCGGACGTCCCGCTTGTCCTTGTCGGTCATCGCATCGAACTCGATGTTCGCGCCCGGCATATTGATGCCCTTGCGTTCCTTCAGGACACCCCCCTCGACGACCACGGCCTTGAGGCTGGTCGGCGAGCTTTCCTTGACGCGGAGGATCAGATAGCCGTCGTCGATGAAGATGAACTGGCCCTTCTTGATTCTCGTCAGGTCGCCGGCGT
>CAZXJV010000179.1:0-2582 GCA_964641135.1 uncultured Treponema sp.
GAGGACAGGAACTTGAGCAATGCACATATCCCTAAAGAAATCATCCCGGTCTTTTGAAGATAGAAATCTGTCAAATCGTTTGTCATAAACATCGAAGCCAAGAAACCAATCCGGCAAACGGTCATAAAAAACCGAGTGCTGAGCATAGCACCATTCCCCGAAGAGTATAAAATGGTCAGAAAGATATTTAAACAGCGTATCGGTTCGTGGCGTCAACCAGTCGCCTAGTTTTTTCCATTGACCAGATCCAGGTAAATGCAGGTATGCGCCCCTGTTCTGTACTCGAATATTTCCTTCCGAATCAAAAGAGATCCCCAGATTCGCGCCATCGACCTTTTCTTCTACAGTGACCTCATGTGTGAGGAATGCATCACGCTCCGAATCTGACAGCACCTTGTCACCCCGGATATCAACACCAGGCATGGTCGCCAGATGAGGCGTTGATGGAAATTTGAAGAAATCCTCTTTCACGGCCCCATCTTCTCTGCATATTTTGTTTTGACGTATTCCGGACAGAGGAACTGGACGGAAATTCCAAACTCAGCTAAGGCATCCTTCCATCCCCACCACTTGCTGTCGATGGCCTGCAATATCGGCGGTTTATCCGCGTGGGCATTGGCCACGGCGACAAATTTCCGGTCTGATCTGTCAAAATCATTCAGGTCGTCATGCCTTGGGAATTCATCGTAGGAGTCGCCATTTCTGGTGATGTTCACTCGCTGGGAATCATGCAGGCTCCAGCGATTATCGTGAACCCATTTCATGAAACGGTCACCAACACCTGGTTGTCCCTTCATGGAAAGCTGCTGCCGGTATTCATCGAAAATTTCGTCTCCCGAATCGATGATCAAGCCGCGCTTTTTGATGACTTGACCAACTGCCTCAATGCATGCCAGCACGCACGCATAGGAAACATCAGAGTCTGGGTCCGGCAAGGTGGCGAGATTTGCTGTCTTGGGCACATTGGTATCCACAATGCATTTCTTTGGCAGACTCATTTGGATGCCTCCGACTTTTCGGCTTTTTGCATCCGTTTCTTCATGGCGGCCTTGGCTTGCTCTGTGATATCGCCCATTTCATCGCCGAAAAAGTTTTCCGGCCAATTCTGGATGTTGCCGAAGATATCGATTTGCAAATGATCCAGTGTTGCGGGTGTTCTAGCTATATTTGCGAAATATGCCGACACTTTTTCCTGTGGAACAGAATCTTCGGCGATTCGGCGCTGTAAACGGCGCAGGAAATGTTCAGAATGGGTTTCAATGACTATTTGAATGTTTCTATCAACTCCATTTTCTCTAGAGTTGATCACGTCAATCATCACATCGGCCAACGCTGACTGCGCG
The DNA here is from genome assembly GCA_964641135.1 of uncultured Treponema sp. GTDB lineage: Bacteria > Spirochaetota > Spirochaetia > Treponematales > Treponemataceae > Teretinema. The sequence goes on from CAZXJV010000179.1 coordinate 1,344, forward strand.
TTTGGATGCAGGTGGATCTCCGGCTGCTCCATAATAATGATCGACCCGGCAGGCGCATAGAAGCACTGCACCAGAACCGGCAGGACCTGCGAAATACCGAATCCGACGTCCGGAAGATCCACCCAGTCCTTTGACCCCTTGGTGCGAACCTTCACTTCGTATTCCTGCCGCTGCTCGGATATGGGATTGACCCTGAAATCTTCGATCAGGCTCATTTCCTTGAGCTTGAGAGCAATAATTTCCTCAAGCGGTTTTTCCTGTTTTCTGTAGCCTAAGCTAATTTTCCGGTCTCTTGCTGCCAGAATAGCTGCTACGGTGTTTTCGCCTGCAAAGCCAACGCTTTCAGGAGTAATGCCACCCCATGTATAAAGCCTTTCCGCCTTAGTTCTAAGCGGCCCCAGATAGAAGATTGAGTTGAACAGTTTTTCATGCGCAAGATTGAGATCCTGAACGAAATCTGCATTTTGATAATAGGCAACCACCTCATCAGGGAAACCATAAAATCGTACAACATCTTTAAGTGCCCAAGCACGCATTTTCTTTCTGACAAGAGAGTATTGCTCTGCCGAAACAGTGTATTCACGCTTGTCTGATTTTCGTGAAAGCTCAATGGAAAGGGACTGCGTATCTCTGTTAAAGAGGCGGTATTTGAATTCCGCGACCTGGAGCAAATTCTTCATTGAGTCGCTTAATTCGATCTCGGCACTAAAATCCAATTCATCGCCAAAAAAATTCTGGCCTGACAGGGGGTCCTTAAACTTCAAGTCTTCCGCCAACGACCATCTGTAGTCGAAGGCAATTTTGTTTTCCGGGTCGCGGTGGAAAACCATCTCCTTATAGGAGCCGAGCTGTACGGCCGAGTTTTTTCCGCCCGGGTAAAACACGGCTTTTCGATCCGATGATTCTACGGTCTGTTTGAGCATCATCAGGAATTGCCCAATGCTGGACTTGCCGGAACTGTTGGCACCGAAGAACAGTGAAATGGGTGCCAGACGAATAGTGCCGGTATCCTTCCAGCATTTGAAGTTCTGTATTCGTAATTGTTTAAGCATACTTATTCCCCTCCCATTCTTGTTACCGCTTGGTCGTACCACATGAGCAGTTTTGGATCTTCTTCCAGGACGTTGTTGGGGATCTTGTCAGCCACGGCGACGATTGTGCCGTAGTCGCGTTCCTGCCAGGCCTTCTTGAATCCGGCGCGGACAGCTTCCAGGCGGAAGACCTTGAGCTTCTTCTTGA
>CAZXJV010000180.1:0-2539 GCA_964641135.1 uncultured Treponema sp.
GATACTTCAGCGCGCAATCGAAGGCGCCCTCGACGCTGGGCACGAGCGTCATCGTCGCATCCATGTGCGTGTGCAGGGCGTAGGTATGACTGGCCGGGTCCACTTCGAGATAATCCGGCGGATGGTCCGTGGCGAGCAGCACGGACAGGCCCCCCTCGAAATCGAAGCCCACGTGGCTGGTCGAGAGGTCGTGTCCGCCGAAGCCGGCGCGGAAGGCCTCGGGCTCGACGATGCAGTAGCCGTGGCCGTAGTAGACGCGCGGCGCCTTCTGGTCGGCCGATCCGATAGCGAAATCGGTGATTCGTTTGGGGCAGTCCGCCGCGATTCGCAAGCCCGCTCTGTCGGGCCACATCCGTACCGTCAGCGTGAACTGCTCGTCGCCGAGCAACAGGGGCTGTCGGGCGATCAGCTCTCGGTCGCTTGCTGTCCAGTTTGCCTCGCCCGCCAGGTTGACGCCGGACGGGCCTCGTCCGATTGCGTGACCGAGGACCGAGATGCGCAGGCCGTCGAAGATGACGCACGCATTCTCATTGCCCACAGCGATCGCCGCGTCGAACAGCCCGGCTTCGCCTGCGACGACGGCGGCCCTGTAACCGCCCTCCAATCGCAGGACGCCGCCCGGGCCGCTGTCCTTTGATATCAGGGCCCTGGCGGTATCCCACAATTGATCCCTCTGCGCGGGCGACATTGGCGCAGGCGTCTCGCCTGAGACGACGACGGGATTGCCCCAATAAGATGAGTCGCAAGTGGTGTTGTGCTGCGGTCCCGGATGGCTCTCCAGACGCAGCAGGATTTCCCGCCCGGCCCAGTCGGACAGGTCCACCTCGCCCTCGACCCAACGCTTGCTGTCGGTATGGCGCGAGAAGACGGCGCGATCGTCCACCCAGACGCGAAAGGTCACGCCGTCGCTGGGCGGCTCGCCGGCCGAATGGTCGCGGATCGCGTTGGCGAACGTCAGTGTGATGGGTTGGGTCGGCGGCAGGGCCAGGCGGTATTCGACGAAGATCGTTCCGCCGCCGGGCTTCCAGGGCGGGTGCATGATGATCGCGTCGCGCGTGGCCCCGCGCGTCACCGATCCGAAGGACAGGCTGGCGGAGGATTCCTCCGAAGTCCCGCTCCAGCCGGTGGGCATATACACCAGCGGTCCTGTGTAATACTGCCATGCCATGCGGTGGGTCTTGAGCGACCACAACGGCAGTGCGCCTCGGATGGGAAGGGTGTTGATCGGCAGCGTTGGCGGCACGGCAGTCGATGTCGCGGTCTGCTCGAAGTTCGAGGCGAAGACCTGCACGGCGTGGGCGACCTCCTCGTGGCCCCGATCGCGGAAGCGGGCGTGGATGTGCACCGGGTACAGCGCCGAGACGGCGCCGCGCCCGGCGGCGATCCGGAACGTGGCCGCCTGGGTCTGGCCGGGCGAGACCGTCAACGTTGCGGTCGATGTTCCGACGGCGTACCACTCGTCGACGAGGCCGTCCATTTGCAGATCGACGTCGATGGCGGTCGAGCCGGCATTGCGGACTCTCGCCGTGACGGTCTGGGCCTGGTCGAACTGCCGGATGTCCTCCACCGGATCGATGGAAAGTGTCAGCGGGCCTTCCTGCACGATGTGGCCGTTGAAGGCCGAAGCCGGTAGCGGCCACGCGACGGATAGCAATAAGGCGGCGATCAGTGAATTCAATACGGCCAAACGTGGAAGAGCAATGGTCATGAATCCCTCTCTGCAAAGCTATCGTGTTGAACGTTCCAGGAGATACCACATGGTTCCGTGTGCCGGCGACAGATTCAGGACGCCTTTGTCGCCCTCATATGAGACAGGCACCTGCTGTTTGGGCGAGCCGTCCGGGGCAAGGGCCCGACAGGTCCATTGCCCGGCAGGGAGAGCCAGTCGGCCTTCGACGGGTTCGATGCGCACGGGGGCCTGGCCCCAGTTGCGGCCTACGGTTCGGCGATCCAGCGAGAACTCCATGCCGGTGTTCTCGCAGCGTCCGCAGGCGGTGACGAGCATTCGACGGCCGTCGCCCAGCGGCGTGACGGTGAGCGCTGCGAATTGGGGAGACGTGATGCGGACGTTGCCGTGTATGGCCGGCCCCATGCGATCGGCGTGCCCGATAACGACCTGCACATCGCCATCGGCGGCGTGATAGAGGCCTTTGCCCGCCGCGTCCACCGACCATGCCAGCGTGCTTGAGGACATCCGGCCGGCGCCGGCCGAATCGGAGACAGGGGCCAGAGAGGGGATGTACACCGCCTTGAGCATGTCGTCGTCTGTGATGCCTGCGGCTCTTTGGAGGATCGAACGCATGTTCCGGTCATGCTGGATATGAAGACCGGCCAAGCCGGCCGGCTCGTTTGCAGGATCGGTGATTCGCACGTGACGGACCGGTCCCAGCGGTTCGATGGCCGCATCGCGATAGATCGCGGCGCCGGCTCGCATGAAGCCCCACTTGGCGGGATTCGTGTCGATGTCGAAGAAGCTGCTGAGCGTCTGGCGGTCCCAACGGTCGCCGCTGTGGGAGTAGGTGTAGAACCAGATGCCGTC